>JAFGTR010000132.1 GCA_016934055.1 Bacteroidales bacterium
ATTACCCGGGAACCTGTTGTGGCCGGGCAATTTTACCCGGGGAATGCGGAACAACTCCGGGCAGAACTCAATAAGCTGTTCACAAATGCTTCCAAACGTATTACACAGAAAGATGTGCTGGCGATTATATCTCCTCATGCAGGATATGTTTTTTCTGGTGAAGTAGCTGCTTCAAGTTTTAATCAGTTGGATTACAATAAGAAATATAAGACTATTTTTATTATTGGTTCAAGTCACAGGACAATTTTTGACGGCGCTTCAATTTATAACAAAGGTCATTTCAAAACCCCGCTTGGTATTGTTCATGTTGATATCGGACTTGCCAATTATTTAATCGGTCAGCATCGTTGTTTTAACAACCGTACAGATGCTCATATATACGAACACAGCCTTGAAGTGCAGATTCCTTTTCTTCAATACAGGTTGAAAAACGATTTTACAATTGTACCGATAGTGATTGCCACCCAAAACAGGGAAACCTGCAGAAAGATAGCCGCTGCCCTGAAGCCTTATTTCACTTCTGACAATCTGTTTGTCATAAGCACGGATTTCTCGCATTATCCGGCCTATGAAAATGCCAATAAGATCGATAAGCTTACAGCTGAGGCCATTATTTCAAATCGTCCGCAGGAACTTTTAAATACCATTGATGCCAATGAATTGAAAGGCATTGATAACCTGGCCACAAGTCTTTGCGGATGGAGTTCTGTTTTAACGCTCATGCACATGACAGAAAAAATGGAAGGCATAAAATACATACCGGTGGAGTATAAAAATTCCGGTGATGCAAAAGGATATGGAGACAAAACAAGGGTGGTTGGGTATTATTCAATAGCCATTGTCAAAGAAGATGATGCAAATACGGCTGATAAGACAGGGGAGCTGAGGTATTCCTTACAGGACAAAAAGACTTTGCTCTCTCTTGCCCGCAAAACAATCGAAGACTATATCCTTAAAGGAACCGATTTTAAGCCTGAAACAGACGGTTATTCCACAGCTCTTTTAAAACCATCGGGTGCTTTTGTCACTTTACACCATAAGGGTAATCTCAGGGGTTGTATTGGCAGGTTTGATGCTACTTTGCCATTATACCAGGTTGTTCAGGAGATGGCCATATCAGCAGCGACAAGGGATTCAAGGTTCTCGCCTGTTAGTCCGTCTGAATTGGCGGAAATCGATATTGAAATTTCAGTTTTGACGCCACTTCAAAAAATCAATTCTATTGAGGAAATCACTCTGGGAAAACACGGCATTTACATAAAAAAAGATTACAGATCTGGAACCTTTTTGCCACAGGTTGCCAATGACACAAAATGGACGCTGGAGGAATTTCTTGGTCATTGTGCACGCGATAAGGCCGGTATTGGCTGGGATGGATGGAAAGAGGCTGAACTCTTTACTTATGAGGCTATCATCTTCGGAGAAAAGAATTTGGGTGAATGATGATATGGTCTACAGCCCAGAGTCGACAGCTTATTGTGAATTTATCAACCAGCCTTTACAAAAAATACAGCAGGCAGGTCTGTAAGTTTATATAGAGTCCACAGTCGACAGCCTGCCTGCAGACAGGTCCATTGTATATTTATGTGATTAATAACATTCAAACTTGCCTTACCTAAGCAGGTTAATAGCACTGCACCTCTTCTTTTTCTTTGTTCTTTAAATCTTTTGTCTTGATTCCTGGCTCTTGATTCTTGCTTCTTGGTTCTTGATTCTAATTTCCTGCGGTATGTCTGTACTGTATCACCATCACCTTTTCCAAGGTGATCAGCCCTTCTTTCACCGTTTCATCCAGAAATGGCATTAATGTATTAATTTTTTCTTCCGAATCAACAATTTCGATAACAACAGGAAGATCCTCAGACAGTCGTAATACGTTTGCAGTATGTAACCTGCTGTTTGCCCCGTATCCCAATATGCCGCGGAAAACCGTTGCTCCCGCCAGGTTCAGCTCCCGTGCTTTTTTAACAATGGCTTCATGTAACGGACCATGATGCCAGGTGTCATTTTCACCCAGAAATATGCGCACCAACATTGATTGACCTGATAGTTTCATGGCTTATGCATTAAGTAATTAAATATCAGCTTTGTTCCAATAAACCCGGCAATAATAAACATTATTCCCAATATATTACTGGCCAGGATATTGATTCCGGCGTCCAGGTATCGTTGTGACCTGATCAGGTTCATTGTTTCAAGTGTGTAGGTTGAAAAAGTTGTGAATCCTCCCAGAAATCCGATAAAAGTAAATAATCTGAGCATAGGCGCAAACTCAAATAATTCTGTCATACCCCATAATACACCTGCAAGAAAAGACCCAACAATATTTACCACCAGTGTTCCTAAGGGAAATGTCCCGGAAGTCAAATGTTGCGCAAAACCACTCAGCCCGTATCGTAAAGCAGAGCCCACAGCCCCACCGGCCATAATATATAATAGTTTAACCACTGAAGTAAATTCTTAATTGAAACTCAAGGTTAACAAAAATTTATCAAATTCTTGTAATACATGAAAATAGTTTTTCCGGTGTTAAGAAAATAATAAGCCGCCTTTATTACACCAGGCGGCCTGTTATATTTAAAATGGTTTCGTGAATTATCCCTTAAAGTCTCCCTGCCATTGCCAATGGACTGCCTATAATAATACGCATCAATACTGTTGAGATGACAAAATACACCACGATAAGAACCACCAGGCTGACAATGAAATATGTGGTTACCTTGTCATCAGGGGTCTTCATCAGCGGCTTGAATCCCAGATATAAAATATAAAGTGAATAGATGCCGGCTAAAAGCATGATGGGGCTGAGGGCCGGGAATATTAAAACAATGCCTGCAACCATCATGGGGGTATATGAATAGACAACCAGTTGCATGGCTTTTTGGAAATTCCTTGCAGAAGCAAATGAAGAAGCCAGAATATCAATGACCCATGCTGTAAGCAATGCTCCACCTATATATGTTACTATATAAAGAATACCATACCTGATACCAAATCCGAATGAATGTAGTTTCAAACCGAAACCAATTAAACTGGCAACAGCCGGTATAAGTGCCAGTGGAATGAGATACCGTACAATCAGATCAACGGTGTTCGTTTTCTCCTGATCAATGACGCCCCATTCTTCTTTGGGTTTCAGCATAATTTGTTTAGCTCTTTGTATAAGATTCATGTGTTTAAAATTTAAGGTTATACATTTTAGTGAATCCTGGTCAGTATCATTTTAGTTCAATTCATTTATTCAGGTTTTTAACAATCCCTTGTTGTATTTTATATAATTCCAAAATGAATGTCCGGATGCCGGAAATTGGTTGTCAGTTGTCTTTACTCTTTTAATTTGATTTACAGATAAAAACCCGGGTATTTATAATCTGATCCGGTTACATTATTGTAACTATATGATTAAAGATACAAAACTTTAACGATTTTTCAAAGAATTATTGGTTTACTGCCGCAGTATGTCTTTCTTATGCAGCCTGCGTTGATTTATAGATGCCAGAATGGCCACCAAAACAATGATACCCAGCGCAAAGTAAACAAATACCGGAACAGGTAAGGGATCTCCTTTGGCGTATGAATGCAGGCCCGAGAGATAATAGTTAACGCCAAAATAGGTCATGATGACAGAACCCAATCCAAGCAAGGCTGCCAGGTTAAAGCTGAATCTCCCTTTGAGACCCGGCACCAGCCTCATATGGACAATAAAAGCATAGACAATGATAGTGGCCAGTGCCCATGTTTCCTTTGGATCCCATCCCCAGTAGCGGCCCCACGATTCATTAGCCCAGACAGCGCCCAGGAAAGTTCCGACAGCAAGAAAATACAGGCCGGTAATAAGGGTCATTTCAATAATGCAGGTGAGTTGTTTGATGGTGAGCTCAATGGACATGTAATTGAAGCGGTTTTGAAACACCATGACCAAAAGGTTAACAGATGCCAGCAAAGCTCCCAGTGCCAGAAAGCCATAGCTTGTGGTTATGGTCGCTACGTGAATGATCAGCCAGTAGGATTTAAGCACAGGGACGAGATTGGTAATCTGGGGATCCATCCAGCTTAGATGGGCAATATGCAGAATCAGGGAAGCCAAAACAGATGTAACGCTCAGTGTAAGGCCTGATCTTCGTACAAAAACAATACCGGCCAGCACTGCGGCCCACGCAATAAAAACAAGAGCTTCGTACCCGTTACTCCAGGGTGCATGACCTGATACATACCAGCGCATGATCAGACCACCAGTATGCAGGATGAAAAAGACCACTATCAGTGATATGGCAATTATAACCGGCCACCTGTTTCTGATATGTTTATTAAAAAGACTGACAAACTGGTAAAGGAGAAGCACAAATCCAATGATTCCATAGTAATTTGACAGTCGGTTGAAGATATCATATTTGTTCAGAATTAATTCTGTATTGATTTTCCCTTTCTGGGGAATAACCGGCAATCCTGTATTGTATTGATATCTCTTCAGTTTTTCCAGAATTCTGTTGGGTTCGGACCAGTTGCCTGATAAAAGACTGTTTTTGCATGCCTCACTGTATAATGACATGAAATGCCTTATAGATACTGAATCTTCATGATTGAAAAAGCCATTGGCTTGTGAAGGCGTATACCAAGTATATGTACTGTCACCATCCACAGGAAAAATCCTGAGCATTTCTCCTGTAAATAAAAGATAAGCTATATTGACACGTTCATCAAGACGGATGATCTCATTTTCCAGTTTGCTGCGGTAAGCTGGTTTTTTACGATAGGCGGTTTCGACATATGGCCTGAGTATATAATCAGAACCACTGAAAAACGAAGCAAAAGAGAAATATTTTGATTCACTTCCCATGATTTCATGTATTTGCGGATGACGTGCACGGATAAGCGGTTCATGCTGCCAGACGGCCGGATCAATTAACATACCAAGAAACACCTGGTCGGCGTTCATATTCTTATAGATGTTCTTTCGGTATAGCTTCCTCAACAGTTGGGAACTCAGGGTATTCAGAGGTTCAATGCGTCCATCGATATCCTGTACAAGTATTTTGCCGAATTTTTCTGCATGTGAGGCGCTGACAGGTATGAGATTTCTTACAGTATCATCTTCACGGGCCTCAACGACAATTGGTATGGCTGTTAAAAGAATAATCAGAACAAGCATGTCTTTAGAACGGCTTATTTTTGCAGTTTCCCTTGCCAGTCGCCTGAATCTGCTGTTCCTGTTCAGTAAACTCAGGACCATGCCCAATGCCATTAAAAGGTAGCCTGCATAGGTAACCATTGTACCTGCAGGGTCATGATTAACTGATAAAACTGTGCCTTTTTCATCCTCGTCATATGATGACTGGTAAAATCTGAATCCTCTGTATTTCAGTACATTATTCATGAATATCCTCCTGTCTTCACGAAGGTTGTGCACGCTGTCTGTTAAAACAACCTTACTTTCATATCCCGACGGGCTGTTGGAACCCGGATATCTTTCAACATAAAAGTCTTTCAGATACAATGAAAAAGGCAGTTTTACTTTTTGTGCTCCGAAAAATATCTTCATAAGGTTTTCATCCAGACTGAAGGTCTCTGCTCCGGAAGATCCGTCAATGCTTTTCCAAACCAGTATATCAATATGTTTTTGTTTTGTTTCTACCCTCACCCAACAAGCATCCCTGCCTTCATAGAATTCATCCTGAGGATCAACAGAAGCTGTTATCCTTGCTTGCGGGAGGAATGATATGAGCACTATGGCATTTCCGTTGAAATTATACAGATGACGTGGTAAAAAAGGATGAAGGCTATCTGCCGGTAATCGCTCAAAAGATTGATCAACCATAGTAGAATGCTCTACCGGATGGTTTGACTTAAAAATCAATCTGTTTTCCTGTTGAAAAATGAAAATATCGGCTTCCTGCAATTCTTTTGGCTCAAATGTAAGTCTAAGATTACCTGCCACAACAGTCTGCCCCTTTCTTAGAATAATCTTTTCTCTGCCTTCCTGACACGAAAAAATGATTTCTGCCACGGGAATGCCTCCGGCAAATGGTTCAATTGAAGCCATAGCATTGGGTATGTGTCGAAGCAATGTGAGTTTTATATTTTCCTGATCCTTGTTTATAGTAAGATCAAATATGTTTTTCCTGAAGGTTGAATATTTTAATGGTTTTGAAGAGGCAATCCATTCACCCTTGCTTTTTACGGAAAGTTCAAGATGATCCTGGTATAACTGATATGTGTCAGAAGATTGGCCCTCTCTTATTTTCATAGTCCCTTCACTTCCCGTAAACCTTGTTATGGCAGCTCCTGCAAGAATGAAAACAAAAGCCATATGGAAGGTAAATACAGTTAACCTTTCCTTCCGGTAAAGCTTTTGTTTGACAATTGAAAATATGAGGTTTAAAACACCAATGAAAAGAAAGATATTGAACCATAGAGCATTATAGATGAGTGCACGGGCAGTGGCAATCCCATAATCATTTTCCACGAAGGTGGCTGCAGCAATGGCGACAAAAAAAATTACCATGATCACGGCCATAAGCCGTGCAGATGCAAGAAAAGCAATAATGTTTTTCATAAAGGCCTGTTTCAGATGTGTCCGGACCAAAGATAGGCAGGCCTGAGAAATATATTATGCTGTCAGAAAAATAATTGACTGATTCCTGGTTTTATTGTAAAAGATTAAAATTACCTGTGTTTTTTAATCTGTTAAAGTATGATTGGTTGAAGACTTTTTAAGCTTTTCCCTGAAGATTTTTTCAAACTTTTCAATTTTAGGCGTTATTACAAACCTGCAATATGCCTGTGATTTATTTTGATTATAATAATCCTGGTGGTAATCCTGTGCTTTGTAAAAGGCTTCAAAAGGACTAATTTCCGTTACGATGGGATCTTCCCAGATATGTGCCACACTTAGCTTTCCCTTCATTTCTAATGCAATATCTTTCTGTCGTTGGTTATGATAGAATATCACCGACCGGTATTGTGTTCCGACATCATTTCCTTGCCTGTTAAGGGTAGTTGGATCATGTGTTTTCCAAAACACTTCAAGTAATTCAATATAATCGATAACGGACGGATTGTATGTGATTCTGCATACTTCAGCATGCCCTGTGGTTCCAGTACAGACTTCTTTATACGTCGGATTTTTAACATGGCCACCTGAAAATCCCGATTCCACTGAAATTACGCCTTCAAGGCGCTGAAAAATAGCTTCTGTACACCAGTAGCATCCTGAACCGAAGGTGGCTGTGTCATAAGAAGTGTTCATGGCTGTATTGTTTTGGTCTTGTGAACTGTTATCCCTTTCCCGGGAACAGGCATTGTGAAAATAGAAAACTGTTATCAAAAGAAAAATGATTTTCGGATTCATTGTTTTTATATGTGAAACAAATTATGTGCTGTAAAGTTTATTTTTAATACACTTAAAAAATATTACGTAACGTTAATTTCATGCTTTTTCATTATATTTGATTATACAGGATATCTTTCGCTGAAGGATAGTATTGTATGATGCCTAAATTCAACAAGTAATGCCCCTTATCGGAATTTTTACCTTTCTTACTCTGATTTCCGGTCTGATTGCCCTAATATTGGGCATTCATGTATTCAGATACCGGCAATCTGATTATCAGATAACTCTTTCATTATTATTTTTTTCAGTTGCCTGGTGGGATATCGCAACAATGTTTGAGAGTATTAGTGATACTTTAAAGGAACACGTTTTATGGGTTGCCATAACATTTCCGGGAATGGTGTTAACACCTGTTTTTTTCTTTCTTTTTATTTTTCAGTATACCCATATCAGCCATTCTGTCCGCAGTTTTTCTTTTTTATGGCTTTTTTTAATTCCTGTCGTATCGTGCATGATCGTATGGAATCCTTCATGGCGCGATATGATATGGCAGGATGTTGTGTTAAATCATATGCCATACGGAACAGTGGCTCATTTTAAACATGGCTGGTGGTTTTATGTCTTAGCCTATTATTCATATTTTCTGGTGGCCCTCGGTATTTTTTACCTTATCCGTGGATTATACCTGTTCCCGAAACGTTATAATCTTCAGGTCCGTTTATTGTTGTTCTCATCATTGCTGCCACTGCTGTTCAATATTATCTACATGATTAAAAGCGACTATCTGTCAGGATTAGATCTGACGCCAGTGGCCCTGACAATGATGACCATTCTTTTCTATTTTGCCATATCAAAACACAAGCTTTTAAAATTAAGACCTGTTGCAAGAGATATCGTGATTGAGAACATTAATGAAGGTGTTATTGTGCTAGATAATAGAAATGTAATTATTGACTGTAACCGTGCAGCTGCAAAAATGTTAAATCAACAGGATGTGTATACTGTTGACAGCATTCCCATTTATGAGTGTTTTGATATGCATTCGGAGTTTACAGCATTTCTTGAAGATGAATCAAGGGAGAAGGACGAATTATTATTGCCCGGTTATGTTTTTGAGATTACAAAGAAAAACATCAGTCAGAATTCAGGAAAAATTTCTGGAAAGATCCTTGTATTTCATGATATTACCGAAAACAAACGAAAAGAAAAAGAAATCACAGCCATAAATCAGCAGCTTAAAAATGCCAATGAAGTGAAGGATTTTCTTTTCAAAGTGGTTGCACATGATCTGAAAGGTCCTATTGGGAATATTTCTGCTCTTATGAACCTGTTAATTGATAACAGGGAAAAGGATGGTCATGAAAATGGTGAGATGAGGATCGTGAATAAAGCTCTGAAAAACGTTCATTATATGCTTGAAAATATATTGCATTGGACTAACAGTCAATATGATACATTGTCTCTGAACATTGAAAAACACAATTTGCTTAACACTGTTCTGAGTGCCTGGGAAGTTATTCGTTATCAGGCTAAAGACAAAGACATTCAGGCAGAATTTCTTGGTGAAGAAAAAATACTGGCCTCATATGATGATATTTCAATGGAAATAGTTTTTCGGAATATTCTTTCCAATGCGATAAAATTCAGTTATAAAAACAGTAAAATTGAGGTCAAGGTTGATGCCGATGAAGAGAATGGGTATGTCAGAATTGCAGACCAGGGTGTTGGAATGTCAGATAAGCTTATAGAAAGTACACAAAAAGATTTGGTTGTGAAATCAAAGTCTGGAACGATGAAAGAAAAAGGTACCGGCATCGGACTTCATATGTGTCACAATCTGGTAAGAGCTAACAAAGGCCGGATGGATATAAACAGCAGTGTAAACAAAGGGACGATAGTTACAATCAGTCTTCCTGTTAATGTCTGATAATCTGTGTATATTTTTCTTTCCTTCGCTTTTCCTATCGACAAAATTATTTATATTTTCGGCATATATAATAAAGACCATGCAAAGCACAATCATCAATGATAGAATTCAGGTCATTCAGGGAGATGATCAGATATACAGGTATATTGCCATAAACAATTGTTCTATCGACATGGACACACTTGAAAAGATGACCCGGGTTGGTGATTCCTGGAACGGAACCAGATTATGCGCAAACCTGATTGATATAAGGAATATGATGTTTATTGATTCCAAAACCCGGGCCTATGCCGCGGCACAATACAGAGCCCATGTAGCAGGAACTGCAATTATTGTCGATTCAAAGATTTCCAGTTATTTTGCCAATATTTACCTGAAGTTCAGTCAGCCAAAAGTCCCTACCCGTTTATTCACAAATGATGTGGATGCTGAAAAATGGCTCAAAGAACAAATGCAGAAACGAATAAAGGCCGGTTCAGGGGCTTAATATACAATTAGTCTTTCCTGATTACTTTTTTATCAGTTTTTTAGTCCAGACCTTCTCTCCCCCAATAATTTTAGCAATATATAAACCTGCTGGCAGCCCTTCTCCAAAAAACTGCTTCCCTGTATTTATTCTTTCCATGGATGTTAACAGGTTACCCTTTAAATCATAGAGACGGAAGGCATAGCCTGCGTTTTCGTCTTGATTTGATGAGACAAAGGCCTGATCGCTAAATGGGTTTGGATGAATGGTTATGTTATCAGGGTATGTTTCATGCACATTTATGGCGGTACACAGGTCAGGATAGATGCTGCAATTGTTTATATCATTTTTCAGAATTGCAAATCTCTGATACAGGCTTTCTTTTCTTCCTGACAGCCATAGGTAATAACCTTCTTCCAAAGAATTACCGTATATATCAATGGATATTTCCCATTTTTCTTCAGGGCTGAAACAAAAAGTATCTTCCCCACTTTTTTCAATCCGCCAAAACATTTCCTGATCATCAGTTGAAAGAAATGTAACTAATGATAAACTTCCGGAGAATAGAAACAAATCAGATGCGAGATTTCTGATCATATAGCTGTTACCTTCCCGGGTAAAGATCCATTCCTGTGCCTTATCATTTAAACAAGGTTTGAGCCCTATAAAAGTACCTTCTTCGCCTTCAATTGTTAATTCCTGCAAACACAAATCAGAGGCTATGGACTTTATTTTGAAGGTATCGTTATGCAGGGTGATACAACAGGGTAAAAAACCGGTATTTCCTTCCACACAATCACCACAATCATCAATATAGGCTGAGCCATTGTATTCACCCGAACAATCAGGGACAGGATCATCATCCAAAACAGCCGTGAACGACAGGGCTTTGTTTCTCATGGTAAAGGTATACCTGTCATCATTGCAAACCGGATTCCCTGATTCATCCTGCCATTCTAGTAAGTCATAGGCCGGATCAAGTCTGGCTTTAATGGTCACCGGTGTTCCTTCAGGATAACCGGCTGTTCTCGTAATGATTGCGCCTTCGGGAAAATTGGTTTTTACGGCTACTTCATAAACCGGTTTAATAAAGGGGATAAGTTTATTCATGACTGTATCATAGCCAAAGTCTGCAATACTTTCTGTGACTAACCTGGCCACCTCAATGGCTCCCATCTCCTGAAAATGCACATTATCAGTCTTCCCAGTGGGATAGGCAGTGTATTCTGCTGTATCAAGCACCAGATACATAAACGGTCCTGTATAATCCGGACCAAGGCTTTCCATCAGGGGAACAGACAGCTGGTCGAGATCAATAAGTGGTACTTGCAGTTCACCTGCCAGTTGCCGGGTCGCAACAGGATAATCATGATAGGCATCATATAGTGTTGGTGGCACAGTAAAATTCCAGGCATTTCTTCGCACTGTTGTGAGCAAAACAGGATAAGCACCTTTTGCCTGAGTCTCTTCAACAAACAATGTCAGATAATCCTGAAAAGTCGTGAACGGATCAGAATATCTTTCCGGATCATCAGAATTTGCATCATTGATCCCGAACTGGATGAACACATAATCTCCCGGTTCCAGGCCTTCCCTGATTGGCGCCCAATGGTCATTATAAAAGCTTTTGGCACTTCTGGCTGAAAGCGCTTTATTTTCAATTACTACAGATGAAGTAAAGAAATGTCTGAGTACCTGGCCCCATCCGGTAAGGGGATAAAAACCGGAAGCCCAGTTTGCAGCCGTTGAGTCACCGATGATATAAATGATATAAATTTCGCTTTCCTGGTTAAAAGCAATGGCAGAACTGTGAGATTCCTGATTGCCGTTTTCGTCAGTTATTACTACAGTATAAGTGCCGGCTGACATCACTTTAATTTCCCGCATTGTATGGGAGAGCTTTTTGCCATTAAAGAACCATTGATATGATACAGCTAAGGGTGCTGATAACAGATTTTCTTCCTGAATGACCTGAATGCCCTTTTTATAATTGACATTAGCACTGGCATGGATGAAATTAAAAAATAAAAGAAAGAGTAAAAAAAGAAGTGTTTTGGTTGTTTTCATTTGATCAGGAGAATTGTGAGAATTTATATGCTGCAATTTACTATACGGAGACCATTTTTTCAATTTCCCGTTGATTTTTATTTAGATTTGTAGTATAACACAAAGGAAAAATAATCTTAATATGATTATAAATTCCAGATAAAGAACAGCTTATATGAAAAATATCAAAGTCATTTTTTTTACAGTCTTTATTATTATGGCAAAGGCTTTATTTGCAGATGAATATGCCGGAATTACAATCGATAATGATCACCAGCAATTGGTTGCACCGGATGGCGTATATTATCGCTGGTACCAGGATGGAAAGCTTCTTTTTGCAACACATCAGCGTGTAAAAATTTACAAATCAGGCATATACAAGGTTATATATACCTGCAGGGATGGTTTACAAAAAGCAGAAACAATACAGGTTACCGTCAGTAATGGTGTTATCCGTAAGGTTTATATTATTGGAGATTCTACAGTACAAACATATGATGCATCATATTATCCGCAGAATGGATGGGGACAGGTCTTTGGCTTATTTTTTGATAACGACAGCATTTCTGTTGTCAATAAAGCTATAGGAGGCAGAAGTTCAAGAAGTTTTTGGGAAGAGGGAAGATGGACTGAGGTGGTGAATCTGCTGAATCCGGGAGATTATGTTTTTATCCAGTTCGGTCATAATGACAGGGACTGGACCAAAGAGGAACGCTATACGGATACTTCCGCTTATAAGGATTATCTGCGGATATATGTTAACGACGCCCGGGCTAAAGGCGCTATACCGGTGCTTGTCAGTCCTATGATCATGAATGCCTATAGCGGGCTCACCTTAAGAAATGTTTTTACAGAAGGAGAAAATGATTACAGGGGTGCTATGGTCCAGGTAGCTGATGAACTTAACGCCCCATTTGTTGACCTGAATATGAAATCATACAAGAGAATTAAGGAGCTTGGGCAGGAATATGCCACAAATTATATCTTTCTCGGACTTATGCCCGGGGAATACCCCAATTATCCTGACGGAAAAAATGACGGCACTCATTTCCAGGAAATGGGAGCCATGGAGATGTCAAGGCTGATCATTGAAGGTATAAGGGAACTGGAAAATGACACAAACATGACTTTTTTAATAAATGCTTTGTTGCCCACATGGCAAATAAACATTGCAATGAATTGTCTGGAGGCCGGCCTGGTGACGCACTCAGGAAGATATCCTGCAGGTGCTCAGATTACACTAAAAACGCGACTTAAAGCTGGTTATCATTTTAATCATTGGGAAGATACGGTCAACAATATCATTTCAACAATGAATCTGCATAAGTTCACCATGCCTGCCCATGATACAGATTTCATAGCCTCAGTTAGCGATTGTAATGGTGATAGCGGAGGTTCTGCTTCTTATGATGATTGCGGTTCATGTTCGGGAGGCAACACAGGAATAACACCCTGCACTATGGCTTTTCAGAGTGAAAACGCCTGCTTTTATGATGGCGTGGTTGGCACCGTAACCGTTAATGATTACAAGAGATATTATATAAATACCGCAAATTATGACAGGCCAGGCGTTACATACAGTATTAATGCCCCTGCAGATACAATGTGTTTTTTTGGTATTGTGTATTCAACTGATGACAGTCTGGAAAAACTCGATGTGCTTGTTAACGCAGATACAATTATCACTTCATTGGAACTTGATGCAACAGATGGCTGGAATATTGTGCCTGTTGCACTGAACCTAAGGGCTGGCATCAATATTGTCAGGGTTGTTTCACAATCCACATCTGGAGGTATATTATTTGATCTGCTCGCAGTATATTCTGAAGGCCTTTCACGGGGATCATCATGTAAATTACAGGGAATCCGGGGGCCTGTTAATCAGGACATGTACGTTTATCCGAATCCTACAAATACCGGTTATACAATAAGCCTGCCTGGGAAATTTGAGTACCGGGTCTATAATATATCAGGCTGTTTGCTGGTCCGGGGGATATGTATGAATACATGTTATTTTGGAGAGGAACTGAAAAATGGTTTATATTTGATGCAAACCATACAGGATAAGAAAAGCCATTGCCAGCTTATATACAAAGAGCCGTGACAGGTTCGGGCTGGCACTCTATACAACGACAGTCACACCAATTTCCTCAAGTTCCCTTATTTGTTCAACAGGAGCCTTGACGCCCGATAAATCAAGATATTCAAGTTTATCGAGATTCATCAGTGGTGATATGTCACTGATTGTATTATTATTTGCCAGATTGACTGACCGCAGGTTTTTCAGATTTGATAAGGTGTCAATATCCGTAATGCTGTTATCGGAAAGATTAATGTCCTTTAACTGCTTTAATCCCCAGAGCCAGGAAATATCATCGATAGAATTATCTGACAGATCAATAGAAATGGCGTGTATACAATACTGAACGCCATCGAGATCATCAATACCTGATTGAGCGAGCTCAATTTCCTCGATATCTTCTAAATAATAAGGCGGAAACTCAGTATGGGTATGGCCATACATTCTGATTTTGATGGCATCATAGAAGGAAATACCCTTTGATTTTGTGCTGATAGTATGGCTGGATTCCTGTTGTGTTTTTTCATTAACAGTAATGATTATGAATTCATCTGCATTAATATCCCATTCATATACAGGTGAATAGTCAATATCTTCATAGCTTTCCAGAGTTAAGGCAATTTCTTCAATGCTGCCAAGCCTAAGGATATGAGCATATGATGAAAGTCCTTTATAGTCTCTTTTGGCCGCAAAACGTTCTATTTCAAGCAGGTGAAAATTGCTGCGGTCGGGATGATAAAGCATCATCAGCTTTGAAAAATATCTGGCCTCAGGATCAATACTGATTTCCACTGTTTCGCTTATTAATTCAACGATTTTTCTCAGTATTTCAAACTGTTTTCCTTTATAAAGATTGATAAGCGTAACTGCAATTTTTGTAAGATTCTGATTTGAATAAGCTTGCTTTAGCTTATTGTATAATTCCTCTAATTCCATGATTTTGTCAATCATTATTCAAAATCCCTCACTTCAATCGTGAAACTTATATTTTATAAATTCAGAGCATTAAAATATGTGTGTTGAACATCTTAATTGTGGTTTTGACGGGTCGATCTTATATGACAGGAAGTCGTTGATAAGACTTTCAAATTTATAATGCTATTTCATATTGTGATAGACATTGGTAACATCTTCATCCTCTTCAAGCTTTTCCAGTAATTTGTCAATTTCTGCAGCCTGTTCAGCGTTCAGTTCTTTCTGATCTGCAGGTATACGTTCAAATTCAGCGCTTATGATCTCAAGGCCATGCTCTTCAAGGTATTTCTGAATGGGTCCGAATGATTCAAATTCTGCATAGATAAATATATTGTCATCTTCGGTGAAGACCTCCTGTACGCCATAATCAATAAGTTCAAGCTCAAATTCCTCGAGGTTGATATCTTCGCTGTTCTTTATATTAAACTGGCATTTATGCTCAAAAAAATAATCGACACTGCCTGAGGTACCCAGAGAGCCGTTAAAACGGTTAAAATAGCTGCGAATGTTGGCCACTGTGCGTGTTGGATTATCGGTAGCCGTTTCAACCATAATGGCAATACCAAAAGGGCCATAACCTTCATAAACCATTTCCCTGTAGTCCTCCTGATCTTTAGAAACAGCTCTTTTAATGGCTCTTTCAATATTTTCTTTTGGCATATTGGCAGCTTTGGCATTCTGAATTAAAACCCTGAGTCTGGGATTACCAGCCGGGTCAGGTCCGCCTGCCTTAACAGCGATTACAATTTCTTTGCCAATCCGGGTAAACGTTTTGGCCATGTTACCCCATCTTTTAAGCTTCCTGGCCTTGCGAAACTCAAATGCTCTTCCCATTTTTTAAAACGATATCAGGCCAGTTCAGAAATGACTATTTTTTGAATTATGTCTCCCTGGCGGATTTTATCGATGACTTCCAAACCTTCACAGACTTTGCCGAAACATGTATGATTCCTGTCAAGATGTTTGGTGTTCTGGCGGTTATGGCATATGAAAAACTGTGATCCGCCTGTGTCACGTCCGGCATGTGCCATTGAAAGTACGCCCCTGTCATGATACTGGTTTTCGCCATCAAGTTCACATTTAATGGTATAACCGGGTCCACCCGCTCCTGTCCCGTCAGGACAACCACCCTGAATAACAAAATCGGGGATAACACGATGGAATGTCAGTCCGTCATAAAAACCCTGACTGGCAAGTTTAATAAAATTATTAACTGTATTTGGTGCATCTTTTTCATAGAACATTACCTTCATAATGCCTTTTTCAGTGTGTATTTCAGCTTGTTTCATATAATGAGTTTTTTAATGATCAGGGGGCAAAAATACAATTATTATCTTTAATATTACCTAATACGAAAATGACTGTTATCGCATATAATAACTCTCAGACAATGCCGGTATTGTTTAACTGAAAATACAATAACAATGGGGAAAAATGATGAAAGTAAATTGCCAGCCATTGCCGGAAGGGATTTCAGCGGTGAATGGATTATTACTGCATCAAAAAGCCGGGGTCCGGGCGGACAAAATGTAAATAAGGTCAACACAAAAGTAGAATTGCGCTTTCATCCCTTATCATCTCAACTCCTGACAAATAGCGAAAAAGAATTGGTGATGCAGCGGTTAAAGAAAAAATTAACTGAGAATGGTTTTCTGATTATTATTTCCCGGAATGAGCGGTCACAGTTAAAGAACAAAAAAGCGGTTGCAGAAAAGTTCTATTATTTAATTAACAAGGCGTTGACACCAAGGAAAGCCAGAAAACCAACCAAACGAACTGTCTCTTCTATTGAAAAAAGACTTAACGTTAAGAGAATAAAGGCTGACAAAAAGGTTTTACGGAAAAAGCCAGTCGTATAATAATAAACAGAGGTCTCATTTTTTCTTCACAAGAAACCCTCCAAAAACAGTATTTGATTCAATTTTTAAAAGAGGGGATTTGATATAACTGTCATTTTTGAATTTTACTTCTCCGAATGCTGATACATTTCCATCCGGCATCCTGCTTCCGGCAAATACCGTATGAGCTTCAATTTCCAACGGAATGCTGTCATTGATCAATACTTCGGTGTTACCAAAAATCGTATTCAGTTTGATATTGATATCTTCATTTGGTATAGACTGATAATCACGCAAATCAAATATTCCTGATCCAAAAATCACATTATATTCCTTCCCGTCAGTGACATTATTGATCGTTCTCTGACTGAAAATGACTGTGTGTTCATCATTGACATCCGAGAACAGCCGGAAATCTTTTCCTATGAATATTCTGATTCCCAGATATATAAGGAAAAATGCAAACAGGAACTTAAAAAATGGAAAATCAACATTGAAGACAACCTTGAGTATAAGGCTTAATCCGATAAGGATCAGAATAATTCCCCAAAAAATACTACAACTCATTTTCATTTTATTTTAGTGTTTAACAATTCAATGCTTCAAAGATATTGATGATATTATTGTTACCATATAGAAAATCGGTAAAAGGGATATATGGGTCGGTGGATGACCTGTAGTTCCGGTCGGAATTCTATACTGCGACAATAACCAATTACTGTTTGCGGCCTGAGATTAACTCACTGTTTTAATCTCTTAAGCACAGGTTAATCTGTAACTGATCGTTATAAAAAGGATAGTTATGAGAATGAAAAACAGCTGAGCATGTATGATTAAGAAAAATTTATTTCGGCATTGTGAAAAAGAACGTGCTTCCCTTTCCGGGTTCACTGTTTACACCTATTATACCCTTGTTCATTTCTACAAATTCCCTGCACAGGTGAAGTCCCAGTCCTGAACCTTTCTCATTGTTGGTTCCAAAAGTGGTAAAGTGATATTGTGGATCAAACAGTTTATTCTGATCTTCTGCCTCTATGCCAATACCGTTATCAGTGACTTCAACCCTGACGTAGCTTTTCCCATGGTCTACAGTGTCCCTGATACCAATCTGTATGCTTCCGCCACCGGGAGTAAATTTGATCGCATTCCATACAAGATTGCGCAAGACTATGGAAATTTGTTCGGGATCAAAGAAAGCTTCAGTCCGATCCATCGGAAGTTTAATGACAGATATGTTTTTATTATCAGCTTGATTCTGAATTAAATGAATAATATCAGATATTATAACCGTAATATCAGCTTTGACAGGTTTACAGCTAATTCTCCCCGACTGGTTTTTAGCCCATAATAACAGGTTTTCGAGTAATGCGAATGCTTGTTCTGAAAGTACAGACAAGTCTTTCAGTAATGATTTTACTTCGTCGTTAACTTCTATTCCGGATAACAAAAATGCATCAATGTATGTTTTTATGTTGCCAACCGGATTTCGCAAATCATGGCCAATGATTGAAAACAGTTTATCTTTTAATGCATTATTGTCTTCCAGCATCCTTTTCTGATGCTGCAATGTCAGATGTGTTCTTACCCTTGCTAACAGTTCACTTTTATTGAAAGGTTTGGTTATATAATCAACGGCTCCGGTTTCAAATCCCTGCACCATACTTTGAATATCTGTTTTTGCAGTAATAAATATAACAGCTATGTCAGAGGTCCCCGGATTTTCTTTTAAACGCCGGCATACTTCAAAACCATCCATTTCCGGCATCATGATATCCAGCAATATTAGATCAAAATGTTTTGCGTTAAGCCATTCTAAAGCTTCCCTCCCGCTTGTAGCAAATTCAATATCAACAGGTTCATTTTTAAGAATACTGCCTAATAATTGAATGTTTTTAGGCATATCATCAACAATTAACACACTCATATCAGTTTGATTCATCAGCCATCTTTTTTAATTGATCAATGATATCGGGAAAACGGGCAAGTCGTTCCCGAAGTGCTTCGATATTAAACTCATTTATAGATGTATTTATCCCATTACCATAATCAAGAAGAAAATCTATATGGGCAGCTTCTCCAATATCCATTATTCTGCTCGCAAAACTCCGGATCTCTTTTAACGGTTGTTTTGTTGAATAATTTTTCCATTGCGGGAAAAGAACAGATTCAAATTCGGTAATCAGCGGTTTTATTTCTGAAAGGTTGTTGGTTTTGTCTTTTGTTTCTTTTTTTAACTCAATGACTGATAGTTTGTCATCATTTTTCAATACCAGCGTGATTTTTTTCATCATGGATGATATGTCGGAGGGCATGGAGATAATCAGATCAGCAATTTTTATTGCTTCTTCATGTACCTGGTCGCTTAAAGTTTCAGTCAGTAAAATAACAGGTAAATCTTTCAAAAATTCATGCTTTCTAAAATAATGAAGCTTTTGATTAATGATGATATGATCGAGACCCGTAACAACAAATACAGCTTTAATTTCATTTCTTTGCCATATGGGATTCCGGTAAAAACTAAAGAACTCGATAAATTCATACATGGGCATAAAATCCCTGTAATCTGAGAGAAATCTTCCTGTGAAATCCTGTAGCAGAATTTTATCCCTTTTCTTGTCAGATTCCTTTTTACCTGAATACAATGCTGAGGTCAGAATATCTTCCTGAACAGGAACACCGGGAAAAACAATTGTAAAATTGCTGCCTCTATTCACTATGCTTTCAAAAAAAACAGAACCATTTAAGGCTTCAACCAGCTTCTTTGTAATGGGAAGCCCAAGACCGGTCCCCTCATATTTCCTGGTATCCAGCCTTGAATGTTGCCGGAATGATTCAAAGATAATGTCGTAAGCCTCCTTGGGTATACCAATGCCGGTATCTGAGATGGATATTTTAAGGTTTATTTCATTTGACTTTTTGCCTTGTTCAAATTCCACTTTAACGGAAATGTGGCCGTC
Source organism: Bacteroidales bacterium (assembly GCA_016934055.1). Taxonomy (GTDB): domain Bacteria; phylum Bacteroidota; class Bacteroidia; order Bacteroidales; family UBA10428; genus UBA5072. Next base: position 19,620 of record JAFGTR010000132.1, read on the forward strand.
ATGTGTAAATTTGACGGCATTACCGACCAGGTTAATCAATATCTGTCTTAGTCTTGATTCATCAGAATATATGTACGCAGGAAAAGCAGGGTCAATATATTCATAATATTGAAGGTTTTTCTGGTTTAGTCGCAGGGAAAAGATCTGCTTAACTTCAAGCAGTATTTTCTTCAGATCAACGAACTCATGATGAAGTGTCAGCTTGCCGGCTTCTATTTTAGAAAGATCCAGAAGATCGTTGATAAGGGTGAGCAGGTTTTTACCACTTGTTTTGATTGCTTCAAGGTATTGTTTTTCAGTTTCCTGTGTGATAGTATCTTCCAGCAAATCGGTAAATCCGAGGACAGAATTCAGAGGTGTCCGGATTTCATGGCTGATATTGGCCAGAAATTCACTTTTTGCCCTGTTGGCTTGTTCAGCTGAATGCTTAGCCTTTTTTAACTCATCAAGCACATGCACTCTGTCAGTAATATCAAAAATAACACCATCAAGCCAGATAATATTTCCATCTTTATCATATACCGGCCTTCCTGTTTCAGAGACCCATCGCACGGAGTTTTTATTGGTCATGATTCTGTATTCAATGCTGTATTGCTGAAAGCTTTCAATTCCGATTGAAATTGTATCAGTTACGCGTTCTCTGTCATCGGAATGAATAATACTGCTGAAGCTTCTTTTTTTGTTATTGATGAAATCATCAGATTTATACCCTGTGAGATCTTCAATGGCATTGCTGATGTAATTCATTGTCCAGTTTTTGTCAAAGGCACACCGGTAGATTACACCCGGTATATTGGCTATCAGGGATCTGTATTTTTCTTCACTTTGTTTTAATGCATCTTCTGCTATTCTACGGCTGGTAATGTTTTCTTTAATTGCGATATATCTGATTATTTTACCCTGCGTATTTTTCACCGGGGTGATGGTGGCATTTTCCCAGTATGTATCTCCGAATTTGTTAATATTCTGAAATTCGCCATGCCATTGTTGTCCGTTACTTATTGTATGCCATAATTTCTCATAAAAGTCTTTTGACTGAAATCCCGATTTTAATATCCTTGGATTTTTGCCCATAACTTCCTCAACCTCGTAACCGGTTGTTTGTGAAAAAGCTTTATTGACATATTCAATATTACCATCAGGATCTGTAATAACAACCACATTCGCGCTTTGCTCCAATGCAATGGAAAGAATATCGACCTCTTCTGCATTCCTTTTTCTTTCGGACTTTTTCCGACTCATGGCCTGAAAAATGCTTATTTTATTAAATAAAGTTACCTTAATTATTTGGTATTTTCCAAAAAAAAACCCGCCTTATCGGGCGGGTCTGTGTTTGGGTAATGCGGTTATTCAATTACTACTGAATATCCATCAGTCTGCAGATTTTCCGCAACACTTTGTGCATATTCAAAGTCGAAATATACTTTAGGTTTATGCTTTGCAAAAACAGGATAACGTCCAACAGCATCTTCTGAATTCAAATAATTATAGCCTACAAGGTATAAATCCGATCCTGCAAGTTTAACTTTGAAAACAGGCCTGTGTTTGCATAATTCCATTACTTCTATTAGCTCAAACTTGGTAATTTCGGGCTCCTGTTTCAGCTTAATTGTTTTGATAATCTCATCACTGAAAGGTTCTTTTGTGAAATGAAGATCAAAATTCTTGACGTAACAGGATAATACAATTGATTCATCCTTGATAACAGCAGGTTTATTTTCATCACCAACCAGCCTGACATTGATTCCAAACCTTGAAAAAAGGCTTTTTAACCTTTTGTTCCGCCGCATTACCATTTCTTCCAACGTCTCATTTTTTCTCATAAGGTAATTTATTTTTTAATTAACTCTTTATCATTCAGGTACGTTTTTATCAGGGAGCAAAAATAGAGAAAATTTTATTGATACAGCTTCTTTCTTTTGTTTTTATATCGCATGATTTTTATCATACCTGGTCAAAAGGTCTGAATTGTATTAAAAATATATAAATATATGAAAAAAAAAAAATGATAAAAAAAGCATTTATATATAATGCTGTTATGTCAGTAGAGTTTTTAAGATTTCTTATCTGAGCCTCTCTCTTTGATTATCATGCCCGGTATTTGTTTAATCAACGAAAAACAGTCTTTCATAAAACTACAATAACAAATAGCCTGTATTGACAGTATTTAAATGTGAATACCTGTCATTAACTGTTATATAAAATGAGTAAAAAAGTAAAGAAGACTGCCTTTTATGCATTGTTTTTTATTCTTTCTTATGTGTTACTGGTTACCACAGTGCTGTTTGTATTGTCTCCCTTATATATTTACATCGCTGTGAAACTAAGATGGAAAAATGGGCCCTGGCCTGTTATTAAGGTTAGAAAAGCCGACGCTGTATCAGACACTTTTTTTGAGTACAGATTTCATCCGTTGCTGACCAGAAAAAGTAAAATATTACAAATGGGCAATAAACTGCTGAAAAAATACAGTATGCTTAAGATTATAACAAACAGGTAAATCTTTTTAAAAGGGACTTAACTTTCATAAATGTGATTTAACTATTGAACAGCCCGCGATTTAAGGCAAAAATCTGTATCCCTGTCTGACGGTTTATAAGCAGTCAGGTCTGTCAATCTGCTTAATAACAGGCAGGTTTGTTAATATTTATAAGCTGTAAACTGATATTGTCCTTCATCAATTGATTTATCTTTGCCGTATATGCATTGTTCTTTTTTCTTTTGCTCATGTATGCCATTGTTGATATTGAAACCACCGGAGGCAGTCCTCATTCAGAAAAAATAACAGAAATTGCCATTTTACTATACGATGGGAAAAAGATCACTCATGAATATTCAACCCTGATCAATCCTGAAAGGGAAATTCCGTATTTTATTACTGCTCTTACAGGTATTTCCAATGAAATGGTTGCAACAGCTCCAAAGTTTTATGAAGTGGCTAAAGAAATCGTAGAGTTGACACAGGACAAGATATTTGTTGCGCACAATTCAAATTTCGATTACAGTTTTATCAGAAGTGAGTTCAGGCAACTTGGGTATGCATTTAAACGTGATCAGTTATGTACAGTAAGGCTCAGCAGAAAACTGATTCCGGGTCTGAAGTCATACAGTCTCGGAAAGTTATGTGCGAACCTCAATATACACATTCAGAACCGTCACAGGGCAGCAGGTGATGCTTTGGCAACCGCAAGGTTATTTGACTATCTCATCAGACTTGAGAAAAGTAGCCAGTTGTTTGAAAATAAGGAAGATATATTGTTCCGCGGTCTTCATCCTGATTTTGACAAAAAACAGGTCTTGTCCATTCCTGAAGAGACAGGCGTTTATTATTTTTTAAATGAACGCAATGAAGTGATCTACGTGGGTAAGAGCAGGAACCTGCACAAAAGAATTCTGAGTCATTTGAGTAATAATTCCAGCAGAAGAGCTATTCAAATGAAGGAAAATATAGTCACTGTAAGTGTTGAAATAACCGGAAGTGAATTAATAGCATTGCTTAAAGAATCAGATGAGATAAAACATATTAAACCATTATATAACAGAGCTCAAAGATGGTCTTTATTCACATATGGCCTTTATGCCTATACCAATGTTAATGGTTATACATGCTTTAAAATTGACAAAAACACAGAAAAGTCAGGATTACCCATAACATGTTTTAAAAGCCTCAAAGAAGCACGTGAGGAAATGTATCGTCAGGTGCAGATTAATAAGCTGTGTCAAAAGCTTTCAGGTCTGTATGAATCAGCAGGTGCTTGTTTTTATTATCCGATGAATGATTGTAACGGTGCCTGCATTCAAAAGGAGAGTCCTGATGCTTACAATCAACGTGCGCAAAATGTTTTTAAAGCCTTCTCATACGACAGGGAGAATTTTTATATTATTGATAAAGGCCGGAATTATGAAGAAAAATCAGTCGTTAAAATAGAAAACGGCAGATACATAGGGTTTGGGTTTTTTCCTGTATATGCAAATATTCAGGACTTATCCGGATTTGATGAATACATAAAACACTATAACGATAACAGGGATATCCAGCGTATTATTATTTCATACCTGAAGCATAAAAAGATTGAAAAAATAATCAGATTTTAGTCTTTTTATCTATAGTCCTGCCTCAACTCCTGATTCTTGACTCCTGCTTCTTGACTCTTGGTTCTATATAGAATATTTCTCTTTATTTTTTACTTTTGCTCAGTGTATATAAGGGGCTATTTGAATTGAACAACAAAAAGAATTATGATTTTATTTTTCAGAAAGGAAGATGGACCGCTGTTGGCGGTTCAGGTCAGAAAAAATCTTACCCATGGTGATGTGGAAAAACTATCATGGTTATTCGGCCGTGCTGATTTGTGCCATGATGAAACCGTAACCGGATTATTTATTGGCCCTCGTAAAGAAATGATAACACCATGGAGTACAAATGCTGTTGAAATGGCACAGAATATGGGCGTGGACGGCATTGACAGAATCGAACAGTTCATTGCCGTTTCTTCAGGTGAATTGCTGTTCGATCCAATGCTTCAGGCCAGGTATAATGGACTGGATCAGCATATCTTTACCATTGACAGAATTCCTGATCCTGTCATGTCCATTACCAATATTCATGAATACAACGATAAAGAAGGATTGGCGCTCAGTGATGATGAGATACGGTATCTTGAAAACCTGGGTGAAAAGTTGGGCCGATCATTAACAGACAGTGAGATTTTCGGTTTTTCACAGGTTAATTCAGAACATTGCAGGCATAAAATCTTCAACGGCTCGTTTATTATTGATGGTATTGAACAGGAACTATCTTTGTTTCAGCTTATTAAAGCGACTACCCTGCAGCATCGAAATCGTGTTGTTTCTGCCTATAAAGATAACTGCGCTTTTTTGATGGGACCTGAGATCTTTCAATTTGCACCAGAAGTACAGGATAAACCAGATTTTTTCAGACTTCGCAAGATTCAGTCCATCATATCACTGAAAGCTGAAACCCACAATTTTCCCACTACTGTTGAACCGTTTAATGGAGCAGCAACAGGGACAGGAGGAGAAATTCGTGATCGTATTGGCGGAGGCAGAGGTGCAATTCCACTGGCCGGTACCGCTGTTTATATGACATCTTATCCGAGGCTTTCAGGCGGCAGGATCTGGGAAAAGAATATTACGCCGAGAAAATGGCTTTACCAGACCCCTGAGCAGATCCTCATCAAAGCTTCAAACGGAGCAAGCGACTTTGGCAATAAATTTGGTCAACCTTTGATCTGCGGTAGCGTTCTGACATTTGAATATTGCATTGATCGCAAACTCTTTGCTTTTGATAAAGTTATTATGCTTGCTGGCGGTATAGGATCAGGAAATGCTGAACATGCAGAAAAAAATGTACCGGAAAAAGGAGATCGTATCGTATTGCTTGGTGGTGACAATTACCGTATCGGCATGGGGGGAGGAGCTGTATCTTCGGTTGCCACAGGTGAATATGGTAACCATATTGAATTGAATGCGGTACAGCGATCGAATCCTGAAATGCAGAAAAGAGTATACAATGCTATTCGTGCGCTGGCTGAATCAATTGATAATCCTGTTGTGTCAATTCATGATCATGGCGCCGGAGGACATCTTAACTGTTTGTCTGAGCTGGTTGAACAAACCGGCGGTTTTATTGAAATGGAAAAACTGCCTGTGGGTGATCCTACCATGTCAGCCAAAGAAATCATAGGCAATGAATCACAGGAGCGTATGGGTTTGGTCATGAAAGAAGACACACTTCCATTGATTCAGCGGATAGCAGAACGTGAGCGGGCCCCTTTATATGTGATCGGTGAAGTTACAGGAGATCATCAGTTTACCTTTGTCGAAAAAGACGGATCAAAACCCATAGATCTTCAGCTTAAGGATATGTTTGGCAATCCGCCGAAAACAATAATGCGTGATGAAACATCAACCTTGTCATTTCCTGAACCGGGCTATACAGCAGATAAATTTAACGAATATCTGGAACAGGTGCTACAACTTGAAGGTGTTGCCTGCAAAGATTGGTTAACCAATAAAGTCGACCGGTGTGTCACAGGAAGGATCGCAAAACAACAGACCTGTGGTACTTATCAGTTGCCGCTGAATAATGTTGCTGTGGCCACCCTCGATTATTCCTCATGTAAAGGTGTTGCTACTGCCCTGGGGCATGCCCCTGCTGCAGGCCTTATCAATCCTGAAAGTGGTTCCGTTCTTGCCATTGCTGAATCGCTTACAAACATTGTCTGGGCTCCCATTGAAGAAGGACTATCAGGTATTTCCTTAAGTGCCAACTGGATGTGGCCCTGTAAAAATCCGGGAGAGGATGCCCGTTTATATTCAGCTGTTAAAGCAGCCAGTGATTTTGCCATTTCCCTGGGCATTAACATACCAACAGGCAAAGATTCCCTTTCGATGACACAGAAGTATCCTGACGGCACCCTGGTATTTTCACCCGGTACAGTTATTATATCTGCAGCCGGGGAGGTTACAGATATCCATAAAACAGTGGAGCCTGTATTAAATGAATGTCATGGTTCCCGGCTTCTGTATATCGATATGTCGGGCAGTGATTATTTTTTGGGGGGCAGCAGTTTTGCCCAGGTTATGAATGCATTGGGGAATAAGGCACCTTCAGTCACTGACCCCCGTTATTTTAAAACAGTATTCAATACGATTCAAAGCCTGGTTGCTTCGGATCTTATCCTGGCCGGTCATGACATTTCCGCGGGTGGAATGATAGTCGCATTGCTTGAAATGACATTTTCATGTGAAAAGCTTGGGCTTGAAATTGATCTGTCACCTTTGCCGGAACATGATATCATAAAGCTCCTCTTTAGTGAAAAACCAGGCCTTGTTTTTCAGATTGAAGACCGGTCGCCGGCTATTAATATGCTAAAAGAAATGGGCATTCAGTATTACGATTTGGGAATAGTTGTTAAATCAGATTTTATAAAACTGAAAAAGGATGCCTGGACGACATCATTAGATATCAGGAAATACAGGGATATATGGTATAAGACTTCATACCTGCTTGATTGCGAACAATCTGGCCATGAGCTCGCTCAAAAGCGTTATGACCATTATAAAGAACAGCCGGTATGGTTCCGTTTTCCTGACACATTTAGTGGAAGACCTGATACATTGGGGATTGACCTTTTGCGAATGTCACCAACCGGGACAAAAGCAGCCATTATTCGTGAGAAAGGCGTAAATGGTGACCGTGAGATGGCTTATATTATGCATCTTGCAGGCTTTGATGTTAAAGATGTGCATATGACTGACCTGATTTCCGGAAGGGAGACACTTGAAGATATCAGCTTCATTGTTTTTGTCGGAGGATTTTCCAATTCCGATGTTCTCGGTAGTGCTAAAGGATGGGCCGGGGCTTTTCTCAATAATGAAAAAGCCCGTATCGCCCTTGATAATTTCTACAATCGTCAAGATACACTTAGTCTTGGTGTTTGTAATGGGTGCCAGTTGATGATCGAGCTCGGATTGATAACAAGCCGCGGAAATAATGCCCCTGTCATGCTCCACAATACATCCGGGAAGTTTGAATGTGCCTTCCTTAATGTTGATGTCCCTGAAAGTAACGCCATTATGCTCAAAACACTCAACAGATCCCGTCTTGGCATTTGGGTGGCTCATGGAGAAGGGCGTTTCAGACTTTCCGGCAAAGAAACAGATTATAATATTGCCCTGCGATACAGTTATGCTGAATACCCAGGAAATCCCAACGGTTCCGATTATAATGCGGCCGGTATTTGTTCGGTCGACGGAAGACATCTGGCTGTTATGCCCCACCTCGAGAGGGCAACATTTCCCTGGAACTGGGCGGTATATCCTGAAAACAGATCTCATGACCAGATATCTCCCTGGGTTGAAGCCTTTGTAAACGCGAGAAAATGGATCAATGACACTGTCAGTGAGTAACCACAATGTACTATTGTCGTGAACAAATTACGCGTAAGCTGGTTTTCAAGCGCCATCATATATCATATCTTCATTGACAGGTTTGCTGGTTATGATCCTGATAAAAACTGGGAAAAGCCGGTATTTTTGGGAGGTAACCTGAAAGGCATTACTGCCAGGGCGGATTATTTATCTGACCTGGGCGTTAATACATTGTGGATTTCTCCCTTTTGCGTGACTGATGCTTATCACGGTTATCATATCAAAGACTTTTTTAAACCTGATCCGCATTTTGGCACACTTGAAGACGTCAGGTGTCTGTTGGATGAATTCCATAAAAGAAATATCAGGATCATTCTTGATTTTGTACCAAACCATTGCTCTGTCAACCATCCCTTCTTTCAATCAGCAATAAATGACAGGAACAGTAAATACCGGAAATGGTTTTATATTGACCGGTGGTCAGGAAATTATGTTACTTTTCTTCATTACAAAGAGCTTCCTAAGTTTAACCTTGACAACCAGGAAGCACGGTCTTATATTATCGGGGCTGCAAAATATTGGCTTTCTATAGGTTTTGATGGCCTCAGATTGGACCATGTCGTTGGTCCTTCTCATAGATTCTGGAAGGTCTTTTCTGAGGAGATGAAAAGTTGTTGTAAAGATACTGTGCTGATTGGTGAAGCCTGGCTGGAGGATGTCAGATTCAGCCACCTGAAAACTCTTGGTATTAAAAACAAATATTTACACTGGATTAAAGGCATTAAGCCACAGGAAATTCAACTTGAATATATGAATGAGTTTGACGGTGTACTTGATTTTTTCTTCCGTTACCGCATAACCGAATTTATTGCCTGGAAGAAAGAATACAAAGATTACCTGAACAAATTGAAGCATTCTATGGCTCATCATTATGCAAAATTTCCTGCCGAATACTATTTGCCAAGCTTTATTGATAACCATGATATGAACCGGTTTATGTTTGATGCCGGGCTTGATAAAAAAAAGCTCAGATATGCCATTGCCTTTCAGTTTACCCTCCCCCAGCCTCCTATATTATATTATGGTACGGAAACCGGTTTATCACACACCAAACCTGTCCTCTTTCATGTGCCTTTCTCTGACTTGCAGGCACGACAACCTATGCCTTGGCAAAATCTTGATTATGAAATGATTGATTTTGTCAAACAACAAATTACGCGGCGAAAAAAAAGAAAAACCTGAAGTAACTCAGTTTTCTTTCTTTTCTTCAATGTCACTAAGATGAAGATTAAGGGCATGAACGGAAATAAGGATCTCCTTTATGGAGAGGGTCAGCGAAATAATCATAAGGATCAGAGCAATACCAAATACAATTTCAGCAATACGCTGTGTTTCAATGTATATAAGAAACATGCTTAAAACACATAACAAAAGACTTGATATACCGTAGATCTGCATATTGCGAATCAACAAAAGCCTTTTCCTCAGGTTCGTGATCTGACCAAAAAGCAATACATTCGGTTTTTCTTTGTACTGGGCATGCAATGATCTCACGAGATTTGCCAAAGCAAGAAAACGGTTGGTGAAGGCCAACAACAATAATGAAATGGCTGAAAATAACAGTGCAGGTGTAGCCAGTGTTATTTTCATATGTATTTCGAAATGGTAGATAATAATTGATCACGATGAATAGGCTTGGCCAGGTAATCAATACAACCTGCCTGAAAATATAATTTCTTATCATCTTCCATGGCATAAGCTGTTTGTGCAATAATCTTCACATTTTTATCAATTGATTTTATGGCCATTGTAGCTTCAACACCATTCATTTCGGGCATTTTAATATCCATGAGAATCAAATCGATATTATCGTTGCTCTTGTATAGAGCAATCACTTCATTTCCTGTTTTGGCATGCAGTATTTTTGCATGAGTACGTGATAGTGCAGCCTTCAGGTATAAGAAATTTGTTTCCTCATCTTCAGCAATCAGAATGGTTTTATCTTCCCAGTTATATGTTTTCCTCACATTATTATCCTCTTCCCGTAAGAAATTCATATTACTGCCATTCATCGGTGCGTTGAAATCAAACCTGTAATTTACTGGAAACGATTCAGGACATATCGTACCTCCCAAAAGATCAAAATAATAATCGAAGATTTCCAATCCGTTTCTGTGACCAGCCTGCTTATCATTGTAAATTCTTCTGGTGTCACTGATAAGCTCTTTCAGTACAGCATTTTCGTCTTTTTCAAATTTAATCCTTTCTTCGTCTGCGAAAAATCTCTTCATAATACTGATTATTAGTACAATTTCTAAGTTTATTAAAGTTACGGTTTTTTTTGTAAAAAGTTGTTTTGATTTTTCGAATCCTGTGTTCTTTTTTATGAACATGATCCGTTATTACATGAATGAATCATACCCATATATCCGGGTTCTGTTTTTAAGTAATGTATTTCACATGCCTTCATCACATTAACCAATGAAGGGCAGAAGTGGCAATATTTTCAGGTTATGGCTGTAATATCATAAGGCGTTTGCTGATAAACATAATAATTCAGCCAATTGTAATATAAAAGGTTTGCGTGGCTTTTCCATCTGACAATGGGAGGTTTCAAAGGATCATCCTGTGAAAAATAGTTCCTGGGAATACTAATGGGAAGCCCCTTATTCAGATCACGCCAATATTCATCCCTGAGGGTATTTGGATCATATTCAGAGTGTCCGGTTATAAATATACTTCTGCCGTCCCTTGTCATTACGATATATATACCAGCCTCCACCGACTCAGAAACAATGATAAGATCCTTAACCTTCAGTATATCCTCACGTCTGACCTCGGTATGTCGTGAATGAGGAGCCAGAAATTCTTCATCGAATCCTCTTACCAGAGGAATTCTTGGATCGTTGACAGTGTGGGTAAATACACCAAACATCTTCTTGTCGAGCTTGTATTTAGGTATTCCGTAATAATGAAATAAGCCTGCCTGTGCTCCCCAGCATATAAACAAAGTAGATGTAACACTGTGGTGCACCCAGTCCATGATTTCTTTCAGTTCATTCCAATAATTTACTTCCTCAAAATCAAGATGTTCAATGGGAGCCCCGGTGATGATCATGCCGTCAAATTTCTGATGTTCAATATCACCAAATGTTTTGTAAAATGCCTGCAAGTATTCAAGAGGTGTGTTTTTGGGCCGGTGGTCCCGCGTATACAAAAGTACAATTTCAACCTGTAAAGGTGTGTTAGAAAGCATGCGCAGTATCTGTGTTTCAGTGGTAATTTTAACGGGCATCAGGTTGAGAATAGCTATGCGCAGGGGTCTAATATCCTGGTGAATAGCTTTAGTCTCACGCATGACGAAAATATTCTCTTCCTGCAGGATATCAACAGCAGGCAATTGATCGGGTATATTAAGCGGCATAAAAAGCTGGTTTTATGATCTGCAAAAATACTAAACAATTTCTTTTAAGGGTTATGAAATTGTCATTCATTTTGTTGTCAATACTATTGATGCAGTATTGGTTCTCCTAAATCCTTTCAGTTTGTTTATATTTTATACTTTTGCGCATTCGGTGTGTATAGTATCTTTTTTGCATGAGTAAACCGGATATATATGGAAAAACATTGACAGAACTGAGGGAAATAACATATTCCCTTAATCTGCCTTCATATACAGGGCTCCAACTTTGTGACTGGCTGTATAAAAAACATGCGCTGTCTTTTAATCAGATGTCGAACCTGTCAAAACAGACCCGTAAAATACTGTCAGACCATTTCGTCTTAAAAAGAGCACTTCCATCAGATGTTCAGAATTCTCAGGATGGTGCCCGCAAGTATTTATTCCCGGTTCGTGAAAATAAAACTATTGAGTCTGTTTATATACCTGAAAAAAACCGCAATACACTTTGTATCTCATCGCAAATTGGATGCAAAATGGATTGTGTTTTCTGTATGACAGGGAAACAGGGTTTTCAGGGTAATCTCACTTCCGGTGAAATTATTAATCAGATATCATCTTTGCCCGAACGTGATCTTATTACCAATACAGTATTTATGGGAATGGGAGAACCTTTGGGCAATACAGAGAACGTTATCAAAAGCATTGAAATAATGACTTCAGATTATGGCTTTGGATGGAGTCCGTCGCGCATAACACTTTCGACAATTGGTCTTTTACCGGGACTTGAAAGGATTATTCAGGAGACCAATTGTCACCTGGCTGTGAGCCTTCACACGCCCTTTGAAGATGAGAGATTAAGTCTGATGCCCGCAGAAAAGTTTTTCCCCGTTAAAAAAACAATCGAATTTCTTAAAAAGAACCGGTTTAAAAGGCAACGCAGGATTTCGTTTGAATATATTATGTTTGATGGTATCAATGATACTATGCGTCATGTTAACGGACTTGCCAAATTACTCAATGGTTTGAAATGCCGTATTAATCTGATCCGTTACCATGAAATCCCTGGTGTACAATTACACTCTTCCTCAGAAGAAAAAATCCTTCTTTTTCAAAAACGTCTGAATGAGAAAGGAATAATAACAACCATAAGGGCATCAAGAGGTGAGGATATTTTTGCCGCCTGTGGCATGCTATCCACGCTAAATAATCAGAATGAAGAAAACATTGTATTACCTGATGAAGGTTCCTGATCTTACTGAGATTCCTGCTGTTCAAGGATTCTTATGGCTTCCTGTGTAGGTATGTGCTTTCCACCCTCATAGGCGACGACAAATGCTTTTTTTATGTCGCATTCACGCCGTGTGGCTTCAGCCTCGTCATAGCTGAAATACCGGCCAATTGAATATTTGTACCAATTATCCTCAAATATCATATCAATTCTTAAGTCGCCCTTATATAATATGTCCAGGTATTCATTCGATAAAGGCGAAGTATGAGCGGCAATCTGAACTTTGAATATGATCTCCCGAAGTAAAACTGAATCTACTTCTGTTTCTTTGTCAACAGTAGCAAAAATATCTTCAGGAGGTTCATTTACAGCAGGGTCTCTCATAATAGAGACTATTTCTTCAAGCGGTTTGTCATCATCCCAGCCATAATTATATTCAACAGGGTAATCAAGACAGATTTGTACAGCCCTTCCCTCATCCCTGACAGCAAGTTTTTCCAGCCCGAGTGCATCATTCATTATGATCAGTGCGTATTCAAAACGATCTGTTTCAAGTACCTGCTCTCTTCTGATAAGTGACCTGTTTAATTCTTTCAGGGCTTTGCCTTCATAATAACGTGCCTTATCCATTCCTGCAGCACGATGATTGACCTTTGCCATTTTCTTCCAGAAATCATCTGCTTTGAGTTTAAATACATCATAAATTATTTTATGAGCTTCTTTATACAATTCAGATGCCTTGAGCAGTGTTTTATGTGCTTTGTTGTATTCATCAGAAGCCCGTTCTTTCTTATCAACAACGCTAAGCTGATCATACATCTGGTTGGCATTTTCAAAAGTGGCATCAGCCTCATCCAGTATTTTAATTGCACGATCCAGCTTTTTTGTTTCAAGAATATCGAATTTAATATTCAATTCTTTGGTATATTGCCTGATATCATTTTGTGAAGCAAGTTTATCAGCCTGAATGAAAGGCAGCAAAAACAATACAACACTGCAGAATCTCTTTGGAAATTTAAACATCCTGTTACTTTATAAGATTATTATACTATATAATTTCACGGCAAATGTTATGCCATCAAAATTATAAAATTCATTCAAGATGTTAAAAACAGATTATGATCTTTGTGAAAATAAAAAAAAAGGCCGGAAAAATTCGGCCTTTAGGGTTTTTTAAATTCCTGATAAATTAAACATCCCTGGCTTCAGGTGCGGTTAATACAATATATGCCAGTACCAACATGGAAGCAACAGGAAGTAGAATAAGCAAAAATGTACCCATTTTGTTTAAGTTATAGGATTAGTATTCCAGGTTCGTCTCAAATATAAATATTTTCGTCAAATAATTTTACGTATTCGTCAAAATTTTGTTTCAAAAACGCAATAATTTATAGCCGTTTACTTAAAACACTGTTTTATAATTAGATAAATACTTTGATTTGTGCCAAACACTGTTGCGGAAACTTATACAGACGGAACCCTTTCCTAACTTAAAGCCTTTTTGATCTTGTCAAACAATTGTTTGAAATTTTTGCGGGTATCATCATCAAAATCAGAAAGACTGACTTTTTCATTCTTCAAATAATTCATAAAATTGGTTACGAGAATCATCCGTGAAAGACCGTTTCCCGCAATATAATCCGAGTTTGATTCAGTTATTCCAACTCTTTTTTGCAGAACATACCTTTTGAAATCAATGGTGGAAAAAAGATCTTCAATACGCTGGAATCCCTCTACAATGATTATTTTATTGTTGGTTTCTTCACCAGGTATAAAAGCTGATTTTCTGAGCAGATCTGCCATTTCCCGCTTCTGGGGTGTATCAAAAATCAGAGCCGTAAAATCAAGTTTCCATCCTATCAGGATGTTTACCAGCGCCGGAATATTTGACTCACTGGTTGCAGGAATAAAAAAAGCCTTTCCCTGGAAATCAAACAGTTTAGAAATCTCAGACAAATAGTAATAGGTAATGGAATCTTCAACAAGAATATTGTTTTTCTGCTGTATCAGTTGTTGATCATACAATCTTGCCCCCATCAGCGAATATATCGGTGTTAATGTATCAGATGAAGCCTCATGAAGTGATTTGGCATCCATTACGATAGTTTCACTTCTTTCATCATCTTCATCAGCACGCTGTATTGCCATTATCCGATAAAGCTTTGAAGGATCAACCAGATGCGGGGAATGCGTGCAATATAAAATCTGCATTTTATCCTTCAGGTCTTCAAATACTTTTAATACATCTTCCTGCGCCCTGGCATGTAAGCTCAGTCCGGGTTCATCAATAAGCAAAACACGATTGAAATGGTTACTTTTTGCCGTAGCTTTTAACTCAAGGTAAAAAGATAAAAACCATCTGACGCCACGGCTTCGTTGTTTAGGATAAAGCCTTTCAGACTTATCCTTTATCCAGAATTCCAGATATGGTTTTCCACTTTTTTCAGGGACCGTGTAATCATAATGTTCAAGTTCAAAGTTCAGTTTTATTTTATTGTCCTTTCCAACATTCTGACTCCAATAATCCTGAAAATCAATAGTTATATCACTGTTCAGGTTTTCAATTTTCTGTTTGAGAATGCGTTGATTCTTTTCACGGAAGAAATCTGCGTTGAGGCCCGCAAGCTTGAGGAAATTCTGTGCGGCTTTATATCCTTCAACCATACCGCTTTCATTTAACAGGTCTTCCAGATCGATTTTGTTTGGCAGCAGACTGCTGAAATCCTCAAAGAACTCAAAAACAGGTATATGGTTAAACATGACATTTGCTATTTCTTCCAAAGTCATGTATCGTTTTTCATTCTCAATTTCAATAGCCGATTCAACTTCAGCATCCCTGAATTTTTTACCGTCAAGGACAAGAGATGCAATTTTTTTCTTTATCACCAGTTGTTCATGATAATCGTTGGAGGTTTTCTGCATTTGTTGATACTCAGACTTCAATTGTTCAAGGCGCTGAGCACTGTTGCGTCTTTCTTTCTCATTTGAGCACAGATCATGATAATGTTCAGCATCCTTTAACTGACCATACTTAAAGATTATCTGTTCATCCAGTTGTCTGACATGATCATTTAACTCAGAGTATGTTTTGCATACACTTACCTTTTCCGAAATTTCCTGAGTCAGATTTTTCTTTGCATCAAACACCTGAAGCTTGTCATTAAATTCTTTCTCTCTTTCTTCAAACAGGGCTTTCATTTTTTCAAATTCCTGCCGGGCCATTATTTGCAGATCAGGCTTCTTATTCTTGTTAACGGCTTTTCGTGCCTCTTCAAGTTTCTGTGCAGCATCGTTAAGAGCCTCCCTGGCTTCTTGTTTCGACTTGTCAGCTATTTCCATCTCCCTGATGACCAAATCAGTTGCAGCATATAAGTCGGTTATGGCTTTACTTATCTTATTTTCTTCCTCTTCTCTCTTTTGTATTGCCTCAGTAAAAAACTTGATGACAGATGGTTCTGAAATAGTGAGTCTGTTGGTTCTTGAACCAGTCCATTCAAGACACAGGCTGAATTCTTTCTTATCTTTCAATTCGGCATAAAGATCCTCAGGAAGGATGTCTTTTTTGAGATAATCATGAAATCCTTCATTTTCCATCTCAAAAGTGCACTCAATGATAGGATAACTGAGATCGCTTCTGAGCACATCATCATAAATTTTCCTTTCGTAAAAACATTTTAAAGCCTCCAGAACAGAAGTCTTTCCTGATTCATTCTGACCAATAAGTGAGGTTATATTGTCAAATGCAAGAAAACACCAGCCTGTATCAACAATTGACCGGTAATTCCTAATACGAAATGCCCTGAGTTTCATTTTTTCGGTTTGTTATGTGGTTAATTGTTTCGATGGTACCGCCAACCTAAAAGTAATACGTCATCAAGCTGCGGCAGGTTTCCTTTCCATGTATTAAAAATGTTAATCAGCTTTTCTCTTTGCTGATGTATGGGCATGGAACTAATACTGAGAATCAATGAACGAAAAGGCTGGTACTTAAACTTTTTGCCTTTTGGACCACCAAACTGATCAACAAAGCCATCAGTAAAAAGATAGATCAGATCACCCTCATCCAATTCACAATATTGATCAGTAAATGATTTTTCTTCGTCTGCTGCAATACCGACAGGCATTTTATCCCCCTGCATTTCAACCAGACGGTTTTTCTTTACAATATAAGCCGGATTAAATGCTCCGGCAAAATTAAGCTTGTTGGTTTCACTGTCAACTATACCCAAGGCCATGTCAATACCATCTTTCTGCTCATTATCATCACCTGTTTGCCTGAGGGCATTCATGATTTTTTCCCTCATCTGGTTGAGAATAGATGCTGCTCCTGTAAAATGACTGTGATGAATTATTTCATTTAAAAATGTCAGTCCCAGAATGCTCATAAATGCACCGGGAACTCCATGACCTGTGCAATCAGCCACAGCCAGGAATAATTGATTCTTCTTTTGTGCCAGGTAATAAAAATCTCCACTTACAATATCCCTGGGGATAAAAATCAGGAAATGTTCAGGCAATAATCTTTTTAGTGCAACAGCCGATGGAAGTATAGCCTTCTGAATATAACTTGCATATTTAAGGCTTTCATCAATCTCCTTACGATCTTTGTTTTTGATATCGTATGTATTGTTAATTTGCTTTTTTTCACGTGGAGTATTAACTTTCATCATTATTAATTTCTATTTATATATAATCCTTAGCCTTTGAATTATAAATAATAAATAATTCAAGTTGCCAGTAAATAAATTATTAAGTATTTTTTTCATAAACAGCAACTTAAGTTAAATAATATATTTAATGCTCTGCAATAATGTATTCAACGCGAATTATTATAATGTATTGTTTTTAAAAGCCTGACCTGAAGTGATACGTTACGTTTTATTGGGAATATTGTATTTTTTTGGTTTGTGCTTTGTGATCTTAATGTTTATCATCCACAGAGCTCCTGAATTTATTGAAAAAGAAGATGGGTCTCTTATACCCAAACCAAGAAAAAGAAACAAAACTAAAAAATGGTTCCTGCATTTTTAAGGAAAATTGCATTTTCATCTTCAACCAGAAGTATAAGATTTTTTTCACTATCCAAAAGAGCATCATTTACAGTTCCTTTACCTATAAAAACATTTTTCAATGCAACTCCGTTTTGATACTGAAACCATAAAAGATTATTCCCTCCCTGTTTACATTTTGAAATCAGCAATGCCTTGTCTGGCTCTATTGCTGTCATCTTAACGATAGCTGATATTGTGTCTGATAAAATATGTTCTTTCTCCCAACGCTTCTTTCCATCTGCACCAAAGCTTGATATGAATACACAATTATCGCGCCGGACACCGGAAAGAAACAAATCGCCGTTTTGTGAAGCCATACCAAAATGATAAACCGTTCCCGGAGGCGAAACAAATTCCTGTTTGATATACCCTTTTATGTCCATTTTAGTAATCCAGTAATCAGTTACAACCAGAACCGTTTGATCAGGCATTATATTCAAAGACCTTATTTCACCTGTATCTGAATATGTTCTTTCCCATAATTTTCTGCCGGCATCATTTAGTACAATCAAATGACTGTTCTTTCCAAGTGAATCATTCAACTGATATCCACCAAGCAGTATATTATTATTGTTATCCACAGTCAGAGTATTTATTTTCCACTTTCCTAACTGCTGACTCCATATGTTTTTTCCATCAGGTGCCTGCTTGAAAAGCCAGATCTGCCTGGATGCACTGTCAATGCTGTTCCATGTATAACCAGCTAAAATGATTTCATTTTTTTGATTTACAGCAGAATATAAGACCTGGTCATGATATTTTCCGCCTGTCGTTTTGTTCCATATCATTTTCCCTTCCTTATCCAGACATAGCAGCCAGATATCAGAATAAGATGTGTCATTTTTTCTTGTTGTAATGGCCATAAAATATTGCCGGTCTGAAACCATTTCAACAGTCCCCGATTTTTCAGTTTCTCCACCAAGATCAAAGCTTCTGACCCATTGGATACTACTTGAAGTAATACTTGAAGAAGATAAATATTTCATACCCAGATCCAAAGATTTAAGGTTAAAAATATCGATGTATTGTTGACCTTCCGGATATTTTTTAATGAATTCATTATAGGCTTCAAGGGTTTTAATTTTTCTGGCCTGTTCATAAAGGATTTGTCTTTGCAGTATTTTGGCTTCTGCTATTTCAAGAGACCCGGGATATTTCCGGATATATTCTTCATAACTTTGCAATGTATTGGCGGCTTTTGCCTGACCAAAAGCTGCTGCATTACGCTTTTTTATAGCCAGATTGTACTCGTCTGCATCAGGATAAGCCTGAATAAACCGGTTATATGCTTCTACAGTATTGTCTGCCTGAGCTTTTTCAAAGGCAAGCTTGTGGCAGTATTTTAAGGCTTTGTCAATCTGTGCCGCTTCGGGAAATTTTTTAATAAATTCAAGATATCCTTCCAGTGTGTTTTGTTTCTCACATTTTCTGAATTCCAATTGATTCCGGATGTGAATTACGTTTCCAAAATGACGAAAATCCGGAAACTTCTCAATGACCTCATAGGTCAGTTCAAGGTTATTTTCTTCACGGACATATTTTATCAGATTTGCTTCAACTACAGCTATTGCATATTCAATCTTCTTTTTTACAGGCCTGGCAGTGTGTCTTTGCTCAGTATTCATGAAATACTCACCAATGATTTCAAGTTCCTCCTCTGTCAGATTATCAATATTTTTCTGGAGAATCCGGCAATAAGACCAGGCCTTAACCAGATGAAACAAAGGGGATTTATCATCAGAAAATACCAGTGTCAAACCAAAATTAACAGCCGGATTCTGATTGTCAGATTCCCTTAGATCGCTGAAAAAGGATAAGGCTTTTTCGTACTCAAGTTTTTCAAGCAATTTGAATCCTTTCTTCAAATTTTGTGCACACACAAGATTTGAAAAATAAAAAACTGATAACAAAATAATAAATATTTTCTTCATAATGAGTATCTATACACCATATAAACTAAAGCAAAAGTTTAGATAATTATCATAAATTTGTTATTTTTTTAACAATGTAAATTCAACTCTTCTGTTTTGTGACCTTCCGTTCTCTGTCAGATTTGATTCTATGGGCCGGCTTTCTCCGTAACCTGAGGCTGTAATTCTTTCAGGACTAATACCTTTGCTTACAAGGTATTCAACAACTGATTTCGCGCGTCCTTCTGATAACTTCTGATTATACGCATTGGCACCTTCGCTGTCTGTATGGCCTGAAATCTCGATCAACTTGATATCTCCTTCAATCATAAACAATGCTACTTTATCAAGTTCGGCAAAAGAAGCCGGCAATAAATCCGTTTTATTGAACTCAAAAAAGATATTTTTAAGCACAATGGCTGACCCTTCTTCAATGCTTTTCAGTTCATCTTCAAAACTCCGTTTCCTGACGACCGGCTCTTTAAACACTATCGTGTCAGTTGAAATACAGTTAAAGGCATCGCTGGCCTTGTATATATATGTCCCTGCCGGAAGATTTTTTAATACACTGCCTGTCAAACCATTGTTCCATGATACCGTATAAGGCGGAGTGCCTCCTATGATATTGATCTTTATCTTTCCGTCGTTTATAATCTTCTCTACTTCACCAGTCATGGGATCAACGCCACCTGTATAGAGCGAATCAACAATGCGCGTTTCAAAGTCGTGTTTTACACAGGGACAATCCCGGCAATTGTCCAATGGTATTATAATAACATCATCAATATAATAATAGGCATAAGCTTTGTTGCGTAAATTAACTATGTTCTTATCTGTGACGACATAATTGGTATTGTCATAGTTTTTGAAATTGCCGATGATAAAGTATTTTTCATTCCCTGCTGCAGTATAAACCGTGCATAATTCTTCCCATTCATCGATATTATCAAGAAAGAGTCCTTCTTTGCTTTTAATCTGAGGCGTATAGGGCAGATTGATATTGATTGTATTTTTGATTTCAACATCACTGAAATACAGACTGAGCTGATCAACAGCAAATCTTGAGTAGGATGCAAGTTTGTATGAAAAGCGAACACAATACTTTTTCCCCTGCACCAAAGGGCTGGATAATGTTCCCTGAATATATTCGCGATAGCTTTCTTCAGTTCCGCTTAAAATAGCACCCACAAAGGCGTCTCCGGTTTTTGGCTCACTCACGCCTGCAAAATTCGAAGGAACACCAACGTTGCGGGGACTGCACCGGTTAAAATAGTCAGGTGTGGCAATGGTTGGATATGACCAGTGCGGCACCAGTTTATGAGACATGTCCTGAGGTGTATAATCATCAGGACATTTTTCATATTGCTCAAAACTGAAGTTCGGAACAAGATTTTTGGCCTGGGAAAAAAGGAATGGAATCAGTATCGTATTGAACATTAACGCATACAAAAGAATTGATATTTTTATTAAACGGTTCATATAATATGATACTTAATAATGAACTATAAAATTATGGAAAATTTCATAATGGAACAGGCCATTTATACAAATATTTAAGCCAATGTGTGTTTGCTTTATATATGATGAATGATTCTGCATTTTATTTAAACCGGCATGAAATTTCATAATTTTTGTTAATGCTGTCTTTATGTCGTTGATATCAATAATTACTATTGGCGATAAAATATTAAATTTGCCTGCTGAAATACTAAACACTGTTCATGACCAACGAAAAATCATACAATACATTATGTTTTAATGTTTTAAATATACTTTTGGGCAAGCTTGATATACAAATATGCTATATTAACAGGAGACTGTTTAATACAGTATCTTTAGCCGGCAATCTGAACGGACATTCAGATCTGGATAAAGACCAAATCGTTATGGCCAATTGTGCTTTTATCGCAAAAAATAAAAAAACAAACTTCATTTTTAGTTTCGGACATCAGGGTGTTGATCGTCTTCAAAAGTTGTCTCATTATGTCTTTTCGATAGATGACAATAAATTTAAAAACATACATATCATAATTTTTAAAGATTCTGACGCGTTGGATGAGGCAAGACAGATAAACAAAGCTTCTACCTATAAAAGAAGTTTTTTTACATCATTTTATGCGATTTGTGAGAAAGCACTTGAAATTGACAGGAAAACATACGATAAGTTGTTGGATAATGAACAAGGTTGCAATAAAAGCCTGCATAATTATAAAAGCCTGGCAAGTCTGCACAAAATAGAAATCATTGATAATATACCAGTTGGAAATAAAGATCATAAAATCTACAAGTTGGCTTTTATATCAGATGACGCTGTTGATATTTTACCAGGTCAATTCATCATGATATCTACACTGAAAGAACAAAAAGCAATGTCAAAGTATTATAAACCGAAGATACTGACTTCGCTCTCGGAAAGTGTGCCAGATATTCTGAATAATTTACAAACCAGGCAAATATCATTTTTAAAGCGGCCATTTGGCATTTACAGAACTTATCATGAAAACTTTGATCACGATTACCTGTTAAAACTGAATATAGAAAAGGAACTGGTTTCTGTTTTATATATTATTAAAGCCAGAAAATTTGAAATCGTTTATAAAGTGCTGGAAAACGGTATAGGCACTAACGAGTTGACCAGGCTGACTGAAGGAGATAAACTTGAGATTCTTGCTCCTCTCGGGAAGATATTTGATTTACGGGAACTTGTGAAAGAAGACATTGATGAAATTCATATCGTTGGTGGTGGTGTGGGTATTGCACCCCTCGTTTATCTGGTGCAGATGTTACGGTATTTAAATATTAAAACCAAAGCCTTTGTTGGTGTTGAAGATTATGATGCCCTTATTTATAAAAATAATAGAGTAAAGGGCCATAAAGGGCCGGGTACCGATTCTAAAATCTACATTGATGATTTGACAGATCTGGGTTTATCACGCTCTTCAGATATTTTTTTATCCTTTCTGTGCAATACTGATAGAGAACAAATAACTGATTTGAACAATGTTTTTAATGGGAACCTTGTTACTGAACCCTATGCTGAATATATAAAACAGCATAAACATCTGAAAATATACACTTTTTCATGCGGTCCTGTATCAATGATGAAAAAAGTACATGAACTAACAGCCCAATATAATATAAAGTCCTATGTTTTAATGGAAAAGCGGATGGCTTGTGGAATAGGTGTCTGTTTTTCCTGCGTCTGCAAGACCATTAAAAATGGTGAGACACATAATTCCCGGGTTTGCATTGAAGGCCCAATTATTGAATCAAAACAAATCGACTGGAATGAATAAAAGTTTACCTGTAAAAATAAAGAACCTTGTTTTAAAGACACCTCTTTTAACATCCTCCGGCACTTCCGGCAGCAGAGATGAAATTAATCTTCTGCAGAACAGGGACAGGATATTGGCATCGCTCGGTGCTTTTGTTACAAAAGGTGTATCTCTTAATAAAAGCCTGGGCAATAAAGAACCCAGAATAGTTGAAGTCAGGTCCGGAATACTAAATTCTATTGGTTTACAAAATAAAGGCGTAAAGGTTTTTTTTGAAGAAGATGTTCCGGAACTGCAGAAATATGAAATACCCATCATTGTAAATATTTCTGCCGGTTCTGTCAGTGAATTCGGTCAATTGTCAGAGAGGATAAAAGACCTGGATAAGAACAATGCCATAAGTGGACTGGAAATTAACGTTTCTTGTCCCAATATTAAAAAGGGTGGCGCTGCGTTCGGGGCAGATCCGTTGTTGGTTGAACAGGTTGTCAGAGAAGTAAAATCAAGGGTTCAGGATTCATTTTGCATCATTACGAAGCTTAGTCCTAATGTTACTGATATTACGCAAATTGGAAAAGCAGCTGTAAATGGCGGAACTGATGCCCTATCCATGATCAATACCCTGAGGGGAATGGCGATTGATACAGACAAAAGAAAACCTATACTCGGCAATCAGATTGGAGGTCTATCCGGGCCATGCATAAAACCTGTTGGTGTATATATGGTTTATGAATGCTTCAGAAAAATACCGGAATGCAGAAATAGGTCTGTTCCTATTATTGGCATAGGAGGTATTTCAAATTATTATGATGTTCTGGAATATATTTTTGCCGGTGCAACAGCAACAGGAATCGGAACTCAATGGTTTATTAATACGGCTGTTTTTGAGGAAATTTATAAAGACTTAAATGACTATTTGAATAAAACGCATGAAACGATTGAAAATCTTGTTGGGAAAGCGCACGAAAATATTTAGGATGTTATATCCATAGAGAATTATTCTTTTTTAAAGATAGCTGTTAGCTTAATATTATATTTCAAAGTTCTTAAATCCATTTAAGAATTTTTTTTCCGGCAACTGGAATTAACTACTTCTTCTTAAAATAACAAAAAGTGCCATTTGTATACAATATTATTACAGATTCAATATCATTTACATCTGTAATCATTTCTTGTTGTTTACTTTTGTTAATCACTGCATTTTCGATATGCTGCGCATTATAATTTTCGTTTTTTGTTTTATTCCCGATATTTTCAAAAAGATCTGTACTCTTTTTATATTCAGGTTCAACTGTATCTGATGGTTCATTCTTATCAATCAGCATTTCTCCATTCCCTGTTAATAACCATGCAGGATTTATTTCAGGATATTTATCCAGTATTTTTATAATAAAATCATAACTGGGTTTATTTCTTTCGCTTAATATATGTGATATGCTTGAACGTTGTACGCCTATCTCTTCTGCAAATTGTGTCGCAGAAATATTTAAAAATGACAACAGTTTTAGTATTTGCTCTTTCATGGTAATTACAAATGTAACATAAATTTAAAAATATATTACGTCACATATGTAACTTTTGTAAATGAAATAAATTACATATGTTAAACAGTAAGATTATTATATTGTGTATAATATAAAAACAGCATAGAAACCTGAAAAATCAATAGCGTATAAATTCCTGTCTCATATAATGCGTGAACCCGTAAAACCGAAAAAACCACAAAAGCATTGAATTATCATATAATGCAGATTATAATAAGGGTATCATTAAATGATTCTATCCGGTCACCTTTTATTTACTTACATGCTTTATAAAAACAGAGCCTTAGTTATTATATAACAAATACATATTTTACAGAACTGGCAATTTATTAAATTATTAATTCAAATAATAGTTATATAATACTGGATATCAATATATAAATGCATTAAAATATCAATATTTCTGCTTGTTTTCTTCAATTTCTATAAAAGGCTTTAACAATTAATTAATATAAAATATATATATAACTGGTTTACAGTTTAATATGTATATATTATCTAACTAATAAATATCTTAATTTTTGAGGATTTACATATGTAAACAATGGTTTTTACCCTCCTGAAGTTCAAAACAGATGCTTTTTTTTATAATTAAATGAAACAGGAGACGTAAGAAGGGTCATCATAAAAATGCATACTTAATTCTATATTTTTATGTTTTTATACTTTCTTTCCTTGGATGAAAGAAAGTATAGCAAAGAAAATCAAGCCAAAACGAAAACAGACCCGCTCTGCTGCAATGCAAGAATTTCAAATGATGTAATCGCGTAAACGGCCATGGATATCAATAATGCTTAATTTACGAATATCGATGAGACATTGCTAAAG
>JAFGTR010000133.1 GCA_016934055.1 Bacteroidales bacterium
TAGTTAAGCCCGAATTATGTCCCTCTCCCGGAGAGGGTGCAGGGAGAGGACAAAAAAAATCCTTAACTAAACGACATTGAATCTTAATTCGTTAATCTTCAATCTTAAGTCTGTTTAGATTGTTATTTTTAAAAGGCAACACAGCTTAATTGATGAGAAGGAATTTGTTACGGACAATGTTTTTGCCGTTCTTTATATAAGAAAGAAAATATATTCCGCTCTGTAATGAGGATATGTCGATAGTCCATTTGTCGGATAATGAACTGACAGGCTTTTTCAGTATGGTCCTGCCTGACAGGTCGTGGATCTCAATGTGATGAACGCTTAATGACCATGATTCCTTTTCCAGGGGTAATCCGCTTACAGAAATATAATCCTTTGCAGGATTAGGAAATACAATGAGTCCTGATGGCAAAAATTCTTCAGGCACACCTTTTAGTCCGGTTCCTATATCCGGGGTCTGAAGTCTTACATCAGTATAAAGATGATATTCACCGGCGGTAAGATCGATTATCTGGTCAACAGCAGTAACATCAATACTGTCTCCTGTGAAATAATCATACCATATACCGGTGTGGGGAAATTCACCCGATATGGATCCGGCCACCACATCATAATTACCCACAATCACAACATTCATATTATTATCTCTCAATACAATGCGCTTAACGCTGTTGCTGACATTCATGTTAAAATCATCCGTCCTGAATACCGGGTGGTTTTTTCTCAGACCAATTAACGCTGCATAGAAATTATAAAGGTATAATCGTCTTGGATCACTTAAATATTCCCATTTTGGAGGTTTCTCACCAAGCCTGCCCAATGAATCAATAGAGAAATCATAGCCTCTTTCACCAAACTGCCATATCATTTTTGGTCCGGGCACGGTAAGGAAAAAAACTGCATTAAGCGCCAAACGCCTTAAGGCTGTTGTTGTGTCCTGTATCTGGTAAGATCCTGAACCATTGCCCCATCGCAAACACTTGTACATGACCCTTTCCTCATCGTGGCTCTCCATATAACCGACCAGACCGGGCTGGTTCCAGGTACGGGTTTTATATGAAATACCTGAGAAATTTGTCTTGCTGCCTTCGTTCCAGCCCATGGCTGCTTCAAAATAATTATAATTCATGTTGCCCCAAAGCAGTATGCCATAATCGGCAAGCTCTTCTTCTTCCTGATTCACAGCGAGATGTTCCATAATGATGATCGCATCGTTATTTCTCCTCCATATTTCATCAGACATGCGTTTCAACAGTCTGATCCTGTCGGCATCATAATTACTCCCCCAGCTGTCAGTGACAGCATCCTTAATATTATTGCCAATGCCTTTAGTGAAGTCAAACCTGAATCCGTCAAAATGGTATTCCGACATCCAGTAACTGTTTATGCTGTCAATCAATTGTTGTGTATACTCGCTTTCGTGGTTGAAATCATTGCCCCACTGAGCATCTGGATTCTCGAAGTTGCTCTTTGTATTAAACCATGGATTTTCAGCTGTAGGATTGGTGCCGTCAAAATAAAGCTGTACGAACGGACATTGATCATAGGCATGATTCAGCACCATATCCATGATTACGGCTATATTTCTTTTATGGCATTCATCAATCAGTTTTTTCAGGTTCTCTTTGGTTCCATAATACTTGTCAGGGGCGAAGTAATATGACGGATTGTAACCCCAGCCAACGTTTCCTTCAAATTCATTCACCGGCATCAGTTCAATGGCATTTACGCCCAGCTTTTCCAGGTATCCCAGGGTATCAATTATGGCCTGATAAGAATGTTTTGATGTAAAATCCCTGACCAGTATTTCATAAATAATAAGTTCAGCTGATGGATCGGGATTGAAATTCTGAACCTGCCATGCGTAAGGCAACTGTCCGGTTTGCATAACCGAGGCAATTCCGGTCGTTAATCCGGCCGGTTTGGGAATAAGGCCAGGATATGTTTCTTCATTTATATATCTGTCGTTAGCAGGATCAATGATCTTATCAGCATATGGCTCCCCGATGCGCAGGATGCCATCTACAAGATACTGGAAAACAAATTCCTGTCGTGGTTCCAGATTATTGATTTCAATCCAGTATCTGTTTCCGTCAGGTGTCTGGCACATAAGAAAATTGCTGTCTACTTCCCAGTCATTGAAATCCCCGAGAACATACACAAATTCCTTATGGGGCGCAAAGAGTGACAAAACAACAGTTGCTGTATCAACATAATTGATGCCGTCCTGTATTCCTGCCGGCAATTCCCGGACCATAACTGGTTTTCTGACTATATAATAAAAGGAATCGGCAACAAAACCGGTATCATTGGCGGCTATGGCTTTTATCAGGAATTTACCGTATGTATCCGCAATGATTGTATCGATGAGATTCATGCCTGTATCACTGGCCATCAGCTGATTATCCCTGTATAAGGTTATTGTATCAGCCTCTTTGGCCATGGTATGAACAATAAATGAATCATTCAGGCATACAATATGAGGAAATACTGAAGGCTGTATTACTGAAACGGTTAAGCCTTCTCCATACACCGGAACAAAAATATCACATCCTCCGACACCACGTCCGGTTATGGAACCGTCCGGACTGCGAAAAACAAATGCCATATTCAGAATTTTCTCAGTGGACGGAACGCCAAAGAAATCACGGATACTTGGAGAGATGGTTAACTCGTATTGATCGGCAGCAATCCTGGTAAATTTGCATTCCGGAATATTCTGGTCCCATTCAGCTTTTACATAACGCCAATTTGCAGGACCAGTACTTGAATCTGTCAGTACGCCCATATGAGCATATACATCACCTGTATAACCCATCAATCCTTTATCTCCCTGGGTAGCATCATAGATGATCGTTACGGCTTGAATATCGATGGGAAAAGCAGGATTTGTCGTGATAATCTGGGAAATACCAAGGTTATTTTGGATCAGTAGAGAGATTGTTATAAGAATAATGCTTCGTTTCATAAACATAGTTCATTAAATTGTCAGAATATAAACAAACTTAATTCAATTTTCTTAAACCAGTTGTACATTAAGTCACTTATTGTCAAAAAATTACTGCAAACGTTTGCGGTTTCGTTTGCGATGATTTTACAACAGACAAGTTATTGTTTATCAGATACGGTTCTCCTGCTCTATCGTAAGATTTTTATGTGAGTATTCCCCTCCAAACAGGGGCTGCAGGGGTGGGTATTTTTCTTTACTAACTAAGAATTAATTAACCATGGTATTTTTTCACTAACACTAAATTCGCATAACTTATATAAATGTTTTTACTATTTTTAGTGATATTTTAACGCGTTAATCCTGTCATTAATTCATGTCTGGCGCACCGGCCACCATAAAAGATATTGCACGCCTGCTGGGTATTTCGGTATCAACCGTATCGAGAGCCCTGAAGGATCATCCTGATATCAGTGCTGATACAAAGGAAAAAGTCAATGAAACGGCCCGAAGACTGAATTACAGACCGAATGCACTTGCTCTCGGTTTGAAGAGCAGCAAAAGCAATACCATTGGCGTCATAATTCCCGAGATTGTACATTTTTTCTTTTCATCAGTCATCAGCGGTATTGAAGATGCCGCTTACGAGACCGGCTATAATGTAATGGTATGCCAGACAAATGAAATGTATGAACGTGAAACTATGGTAGCCAAAGCTTTGCTTGATCACAGGGTGGATGGTGTTCTTGTATCTGTTGCCAAGACCAGTACGAAATTTGATCATCTCACCTTGTTGCAGGATAATGGTATTCCTTTGGTGTTTTTCGACAGGGTGTGCGCATTTATAGAAACAGATGCTGTGGTCGTTGATGATTACAAAGGTGCTTACATGGCCAGTGAGCACTTAATTTCCGTCGGATGCCGTAACATAGTCCATCTTTCAGCCCCCGAAAACCTTCTTATCGGTAAGTTGCGTAAAGTTGGTTATTGCCGTGCACTGGAAGACAACAATCTGCAGGTTGATCCATATAATATTTATTTGTGTGATACCAGTGAAAAAGTGGAAGAGAAAATAGGCCGGATACTTGACCGGCATCCCAGGCCTGACGGTTTTTTTGCGGTTAATGATTCAACCGCCATAGCTGTGATACAACACATTAAGAAAGCAGGATTAAAAGTGCCGGAAGATATTGCCGTTGTTGGTTTTGGCGATGGTCCTGTTGCAACAATATGCAGTCCTACACTGACCACTATTGAACAGAACGGGTATGAGATTGGTTATGAAGCGATGCGCTTTCTGCTGGACAGGATCAATAAGGGTATTACCGCCATCGTTGCCCGAAAAAAAGTTTTCGCACCGGTACTTGTGAAACGGGAATCAACCGCCAGGAGGTTTGAAAACCGATGAACAATGGACAGTGGACAGTGGACAGTGGACAGTGGACACAGTATTTCCCTCTTACTTCTAACCACTTCCAATCATTTCAAACGTTTGCAATGATTTTTTCATTTTTTGCGAATAGGATAACAATCGTTTGAAATAAGGGCATCCAGATATTATGCTGCGTTTTTTTCCAAGGTGGTCATGATGTGTCAGGTTTTCTGATGTTTACATTCCTTAAATTTGTTTGAAGCAAATTAATCAGATGAATACCTTAACCACGAAACCACGACTGTCCTTCTGGCAGATATGGAACATGTCCTTCGGATTTCTTGGCATACAATTCGGATTTGCACTGCAGAATGCCAATGTAAGCCGTATCTTTCAAACCCTCGGAGCTAACATTGACAACATACCCATCCTGTGGGTTGCAGCTCCGGTTACCGGTCTTATCGTTCAGCCCATCATCGGTCATATGAGTGACAAAACCTGGGGCAGGCTTGGCCGGAGAAGACCTTATTTTCTTTTTGGTGCCATACTGGCTTCCTGTGCCTTACTCATCATGCCAAATTCACCTGTGTTGTGGGTTGCCGCGGGCATGCTCTGGATTATGGATGCATCTATAAATATCTCAATGGAACCTTTCAGGGCTTTTGTCGGCGATATGTTGCCTGATGAACAACGCACCAGGGGTTTTGCCATGCAGAGTTTCTTTATCGGCACCGGTGCCGTTATTGCATCGTTCCTGCCATATGTTATGACCAACTGGTTTAATATAAGCAATACAGCTCCTGAGGGTTTAATCCCCGACTCAGTAAAGCTAAGCTTTTATGTAGGTGGCGCTGTTTTTTTGTCTGCCGTTTTATGGACCGTTATCCGGACGAAGGAATATTCCCCTGAGGAGATTGAAGCTTTTGAAGCCAACGACAGCATTAAGGCTGCGGAAGCCAGGAATCACAAGGAGACCTATGCCAGAAAAGTCAAATATATCAGGAACGGTATATTATGGACTCTGCCGGGATTGGTCTTTTCTTATATCCTTTTCAGAACTGATCTTGAAAAAGAATTGTATATTCTTTCATTTGGACTGCTTGCCTTCGGGATCATCCAGATCATTACCGGGTGGTTTTTGAATTCCGGAAAGCAAAACGGCCTCGTGGAAGTCATAGAGGATTTGTTTCACATGCCCAAAACCATGGGACAACTGGCTTTTGTGCAGTTCTTTTCCTGGTTTGCCCTGTTTGCCATGTGGATCTATACCACGCCCGCTGTAACGGATCATATATACGGGACATCTGATACCACGTCAAAATTGTACAATGACGGGGCCGACTGGGTGGGTGTCCTTATGGGTGTTTATAATGGTTTCGCTGCATTAATGGCCTTTTTACTGCCTGTCATTGCCAAAATGACAAACCGCAGGATAACACATCTTATCGCCCTGACTTGCGGAGGTCTGGGGCTAATTTCTTTTTTCTTTGTTAAAAATCCCCAATACCTGATTATTTCTGAGATTGGGATTGGCTTTGCCTGGGCAAGCATCCTGGCCATGCCTTATGCCATACTTACCGGTGCTCTTCCTGCGAAGAAAATGGGAGTGTACATGGGGATATTCAATTTTTTTATTGTCATACCCCAGATACTGGCTGCCAGTATTCTTGGTGCAATGGTTCGTCACCTCTTTGACGGAAAGGCCATCTATGCCCTTATACTGGGTGGTGCCTCTATGATACTGGCCGGTATTATCACTTTGTTTGTAACGGATAGAAAAGGATAAAAATTCATTGCAGTATGAATAAGTATCTTAAAGTTGATCCATGGTGTATTATTGAGGAAGGATTTGACGGCAAAAGACAGCGGTCATCAGAGAGTATTTTCAGCATCGGAAATGGTAAAATGGGACAGCGGGCCAATTTTGAAGAACAGTATACGGGCAGTACGCTTCAGGGTACCTATGTGGCCGGAATCTATTATCCCGACAAGACAAAAGTAGGCTGGTGGAAAAACGGTTATCCTGAATACTTTGCCAAAGTGCTTAACGCACCAAATATTACCGGGATCAATGTTAGCGTTAATGGTGAATCACTTGACCTGGCGACCTGCAGGATTGAATCCTTCAGACGTGTGCTGGATATGAAAGAAGGAACACTCAGCCGTGATTTTATTGCTGTTTTACCTTCCGGGATCAGGGTCAGTGTATCTGTTATGCGGTTTTTAAGCCTGGACAATCCAGAAACAGGCGCTATACGATATGGTATTACACCTCTTGACAGGGATTGTGAAATCATCGTTAATCCTTATCTTGATGGTAATGTTGTGAATGAAGATACCAACTGGAACGAAATATTCTGGAAACAGTTACATCACGAAGCCGCCGGTAATGAAGGTTACATTATTGCCCAAACACTTAAAACCGAATTTGATGTTGCCTGCGGTATGCATAATGAACTGCTTTTAAACGGAGAAACCGTGAATGCAAAACCTGTGCACCAGTCAAGGACAGGGTATGCAGAAATAACATATTCCATAAGACTTAAAAAGAACAGTCGGCTGGAAATCATAAAGACTTTTGCCTTGCTTTCTTCAATGAATCATGAAAAGAAAAGGCTTTTGCATGATACGAAGCAGGTTTTAAAATCAGCTGTAAAAAAAGGATTTACTGCCATGCTCAACGCACACCGGGAAGTATGGTCTGACATATGGCAACACAGCGATATTGTTATAGAAGGTGATGATGAAGCGCAGCAGGGTATACGATTTAACATTTTCCATTTAAATCAGACATATCGCGGAGATGATCCCAGGCTTAACATTGGTCCGAAAGGATTTACCGGAGAAAAATATGGCGGGTCAACATACTGGGACACTGAAGCTTTCTGCATCCCGCTTTTTCTTTGCACAGCCTCAGCATCGGTAACACGAAATCTTTTGCTTTATCGGTATAAACATCTTGATAAAGCAATTGAGAATGCGCAGAAACTCGGCTTTAAAAACGGAGCTGCCTTATATCCCATGGTTACCATGAATGGTGAAGAATGCCATAATGAATGGGAGATTACCTTTGAGGAAATCCACAGGAATGGTGCCATAGCCTTTGCCATTTACAATTATGTAAGGCATACCGGTGACGATAAGTATTTAATAGAATACGGACTGGAGGTGCTTATCGCCATCAGCAGGTTCTGGAGCCAGCGTGTCAACTGGTCAGGTGATAAAATGAAATATGTGATACTGGGGGTGACAGGGCCTAATGAATATGAGAATAATGTAAACAACAACTGGTATACCAATACATTGGCAACCTGGACTTTGCAGTATACACTTGAAACAATTGAAATGGCAAAGCAGATTGATCCTTCAGGATATAAGAGGCTGGCTGAGAAAACAAAATTCAATGATGTTGAGGAAACGGCGCGCTGGAAAGATATTATTGCAAAAATGTATTATCCTTATCTGGAAACAGAAGAAATCTTTCTGCAACAGGACGGATACATGGATAAGGAACAAATAACTGTTAATCAGCTTGATTCTGGTCAAAAGCCTCTGAATCAAAAGTGGTCATGGGACCGTATTCTGAGGTCATGTTTTATAAAACAGGCTGATGTATTGCAGGGCATCTATCTTTTTGAAGACCGGTATGATACTGAAACAATAAGCCGGAACTACGATTTTTATGAGTCACGAACTGTTCACGAGTCATCACTATCACCTTGCGTGCATGTTGTTCTTGCAGCCCGGCTGAAAAAAATGGAGCTGGCATACCGTTTATATCTTCGTACATCACGACTCGATATTGACGATTACAACCACGAGGTTCATGAAGGTTTGCATATTACCTCAATGGCTGGCACCTATATGGCGATCATTGAGGGATTTGCCGGAAAAAGAGTGAAAGAAGGCAGGCTTGTTTTCAATCCTCAGATGCCTCCAAAATGGAAATCCTTTTCTTTTAAAATCATATTTCGCGGCAGTCATTTAAAAGTTGAAGTCAGCAACAACAGGGTGGTCATTACAAATGAATCTGATCATTCTGTTGAGGTGATTGTTTATGATCATGATTATGACATTGCAGAAAATTCGTCAGTTGAAATCCTCAGAAATAAATCATAAATTACATATTGGCTTTGATTATAAATCAAATACTAACCATTAACAATGAATATATGAAAGACAAAAGAAAACCCGGCAAAATAGTATTCATGATGCTGTTTTGCTTCCTGCAGATTGTTGCTTTCTCGCAGGAAAAAACAATTACCGGTACAGTGACTACTGTCACCGGTGAAGAATTGCCCGGGGCAAGCATTGTGGTAAAAGGTACTCTCACAGGTACCACAACAGATGTGTTTGGAAATTATACCCTTACTGTACCTGACGAAAATGCTGTTCTGGTCTTTTCATTTATCGGATACATCAGCAAAGAACAGTCCATAGCCGGAATGACAACGATCAACATGATACTGGAAGAAGACCTGATGAAACTTGAAGAAGTTGTAGTCGTAGGATACGGTGTTTCAAAGAAAAGTGACCTGACCGGCGCTGTGAGCTCTGTAAAGGAAGAAGATTTCAATCAGATCAGTGCGGCAACTCCTGAACAATTAATACAGGGACGTGTGCCGGGTGTCCAGATCACCCAGAACAACGGAGAGCCCGGTGCCGCTGCACAGATCCGCATCCGTGGTGCCAGCACCATCCGTTCGAGTCAACAACCCTTGTACGTTATAGATGGTGTTCCACTCGATATGCAAACTTCTTCACCCGGAGGGCCTTCAGCCAACGGGATGGGTGGAGCCCCTGCAACGAATCCGCTTAATTTCCTGAATTCCAATGATATTGAAGCTATTGACATTCTGAAAGATGCCTCAGCTACTGCTATTTACGGATCAAGAGGCGCTAACGGCGTTATCCTTATTACGACAAAAAAAGGAAAAGAAGGGAAAACAAATCTCGAATACTCCACCTACCTGAGTATATCAAAACTTCCTAAAAAACTTGATGTGCTTTCGGCTGAAGAATGGCTGAAAGTGAGGACTGATACCCTCGATTATGCCATTGACAATGAAAATCATTATGGAAATCAGACTGACTGGCAGGATCAGATTTTCAGGACTGCATTAAGCCATTCACACAATATAGCCATGTCAGGCGGTACTGAAAGGAATTCATACAGAGTATCCTTTAATTACCTCGACCAGGAGGGTATTATTGAAAAATCATCATTGGACAAATATGTCGGCCGGGTTAACCTGACACAGAAGGCATTAAAAGACAGGTTGTCCCTGGAGGTAAACCTTACCGCATCCCAGACAAAAGAAAACAGAGTCCCTGTGGGTGCTACAGGATTTGAAGGAGACCTTCTGCTCAATGCCCTGAAAACAAACCCGACCTGGCCTGTATATGATTCTGCCGGGGCTCCGTTTCAGACTATTTCCACTGAAGAAAGGAATCCGATTGCCATGCTGGAATATACCAGGGATATTACACGAACAACAAGAATTCTTGGAGGAGCATCTG
This sequence comes from Bacteroidales bacterium, assembly GCA_016934055.1. Lineage (GTDB taxonomy): Bacteria > Bacteroidota > Bacteroidia > Bacteroidales > UBA10428 > UBA5072. The sequence continues at coordinate 9,843 of JAFGTR010000133.1, forward strand.
CAACATTGGAGATATTCAAAGGCTTAAACTACAAGCTGAATCTGGGCGTCGATTATACAAATGCAATCCGTAAAATCAGCCAGAGCCAGGAGCTTTCATATCTAAGCTCCGAGCAGGGCAGAGCTCAGATTAATACCAATGAATTGCAGAATTTTATCATTGAGCACACACTGAATTACAATAAATCTTTTGGCATTCATGGTCTTGGTGTTATGGCCGGTTTCTCTTATCAGAAACTCAACCGCAATGGCTATAATCAACAGGCCGGTTTTTTCACCACCGACAAAATTGATTATGTTTATCAGATGGACGAGGGTGACCCCGATTACACTATGTTGGATTCATGGGCTAATACACCTGAAGAGTTACAGTCATTTTTTGGCAGGATCAACTATAACCTGAATGAGAAGTATCTGATTACAGCAACCTTAAGGCGGGATGGCTCATCGAAATTTGGCACTGATTCAAAATACGGCAATTTTCCCTCCCTGGCATTCGCATGGAGACTTTCCCAGGAAGACTTTATACAAAACCTGAATGTGTTCAGTAACCTGAAGTTGCGACTTGGTTGGGGAAAAACAGGAAACTCTGAGATCGGAACGGATAATTCAACATTCCTCCTTGCGCCTGATGCAGGTTCAACTGCCATCATCAATCATGTCCCTGTTACAGGATTCAAAATTGATAAGACGCCACAACCGGGTTTGCATTGGGAAACCACTACATCGACCAATATCGGACTTGATTTTGGTTTCCTGGACGGTAAATTATCAGGTACTGTTGACCTGTTCAGAAAGAAAACCACTGATATGCTTGTAGAACAACCAACTCAGGCATTGTCACCGACAAGCAACTTTATCTCCAACCTTGAGGAGGGTTATGTTTTGAATGATGGTATAGAACTGGGCATCGATGCTTATGTTATTAATGCAAGCAACTTCACCTGGAGTGTGAATTTTAACTTCACGGCCATCAAGAACAGGGCTGAAGATATTCTGGATGATGATGCGTCTATTATCCCCACTGGTGAAGTTGACGGACAGGGGATGACAGGAGCTTATGCTCAGGCCTATGCCAATGGCAAGCCGATGGCCTCATTTTACATGATCAAGGTTGACTCCGTCGGTCAGGTTGGCAGAAATAAAGGCAGAGTCTTTTACATCAGGAACAGCGCGGGTACAGCTGATTCATTTTTCTTTATAGGATCAGCTTTACCTAAATTTACCTGGGGACTTAACAATTCTTTCAGGTATAAAAATTTTGATCTGAGCTTTTTCATTGATGCTGTTTATGGTAACAAAGTATTCAATAATACTGCCCTGCTGCTCGATAAAACGAACCTGAGACAGGCAAAAAATGCTTTGCAGGATTTTGTTGCTGATGATTTCAGTTATACATTTTCATCCAGGGTTTCAGACAGGTATCTTGAAGACGCTTCTTATATTCGTTTGTCAAGTGCTACGCTCGGATACAATTTTAAACTGGGCAAAATAGACTGGATACAAAATTTGCGCCTGTATGCCTCGGGATCAAATCTGTTCATAATTACCAATTACAGCGGTTATGATCCTGATGTGTCTTCTTCGGCTGATATGAATGGTGTCCGTGCCCTGGGTATCGACATTACAAATTATCCGAAAGCAAGAACATTCTTATTTGGACTCAATGTTACCTTCTAATATTACAATATAATCGTCATGAAAAAGAAAACATACTATATTGGTTTAACTGCTCTGTTGTTGAGCATTGTATTACTTTATTCCTGTACCGACCTTGAAGAGATCCCCCAGGATAAGGTAACCTCTGAAACACTAATAGAGGATCCGGATTTGATCCCTAATCTGATAGCACCCGCCCTCGGACAGTTGAAGGGATTATGGTATCGTGAATCATACTGGGGTTTGCAGGAAGCCTGTTCTGATGAACTGTGTTTTCCGACCCGTGGAACTGACTGGTTTGACGGTGGTGTATGGCAGGAGCAGTGGTTGCATACGTGGACCCCGGTACACAGGGATGTTGCAGCTACATGGAACAGGTTAAATTCAGCTATTGCTGCTGCCAATTTCGGCATCTCTGTGTTGGGTACCGATGAAGATGTAACTGATGAGATTAAAGGATACCGGTCGATGCTCAGGTTTCTCCGGGATTTCTATATGTATTGCCTGATTGATCTCTACGGTGTTTCACCCTATCGTGATCCTTACAGCACAGATTACACAACCAGTCCGGTTTATCTTACACGTGAGCAGGCATTTTATTTTATTGTCAGCGACCTGAAAACAATTCTCGATGATATGCCCGAAAAGGCATCAACTGATTATGGCGTTCCTAACCGTGATGCCTGTTGCATGTTGCTGGCAAAAATGTATATTAACAAAGAGGTATTTGTTGGTCAGGCAGCCTGGGATTCAAGTCTGATCTACCTTAACCAGATCATTGATCCGGGCAGCTATCAACTGGCCGACAATTATTTTGGTATGTTTGGTCCTGACAACCACCTGAATTTTCTTCAGCCTGGCGATGAGGCCATTTTTGTTACCGAACTGGATGATGATCAGAGTTACGGTATCGATGACCAGGTCATATGGATAAAACATACATTCCACTACAACCAGTTTCTTATGGGTGATTACCAGAACAACTGGAATGGTTGTGTTGCCCCGGAAGGTTATCTTAATGAATGTTGGTTTAATGATACTGACACAGCTACAGATGTCCGCTGGGTAGATAGTACAATATATCCGGTTATGGCTGTAGTGAATGGTTTTAACTACGGGCAACAGTATAACACAGCAGGAGAGGCCCTGGGTGACCGCGGAGGCTTGCCCCTGTACTTCACTTTTGACTGCCCCCTGGATGATGCTAATGAATCACAAGGTGTCAGGGTGTTGAAATATGCTCCCCGCGATCAACCTGTAAATATTATGAGAACACCCAATGATTTTATCATTTATCGATATGCCGATGCCCTGCTGATGAAAGCCGAGTGCCTGGCACGGAATGGTAATATGGGTGAGGCTTTAATTATTGTAAATGAAATAAGGACTAAACGTAAAGCGCCGGCACTTGCCAGTATGGAACTGATTGATATTCTCAGGGAAAGAGGCCGTGAACTTTATTGGGAAGGACATCGCAGGCAGGATATGATTCGTTTCGGGACTTTTTTGAATCCCAAGCCATTAATGAACAAGCCCGATCCTTCACCTGAAACGGCAAAACTCGTTCCCATTCCGCAAACTGCTATTGAAGCCGCTGAAGGAGCACTGAAACAAAATCCGGGATATTAATAACCGGTAAATAAAAGAGGCTGTCTCAGAAGGCGCTTAAACTGTCATCCTGTCCCGAGTACTCGGGATCAGGATCTCAACGGGCTGAATGCCAACTTAACGGAGATTCCGATCCCGATGAATCGGGACGGAATGACTGAAAAGCACCTTTTGAAACAGCCTCTTTTTCAATAATTAACAAACGTTCAGTTTTAATATATTAGAAATATGAAAAAGACTTTTTTTACGATTATTATAATCCTGTCGCTTATAGCATTTGCCTGTAAACAGCCGTATGAAACACCGGTAAAACGGGTTAATCCGGCTGGTATAAGCCAGGTCAGCCATGTTGAATGGGCAAAGGACGCCGTGATCTATGAAGTCAACATCAGACAGTTTTCACCTGAAGGGACTTTTGAAGCTGTTAAAAAAGATCTGCCCAGGCTGAAAGAACTGGGCGTTGACATCGTATGGCTGATGCCGGTTTTTCCAATAGGTGAAATGAACAGGAAGGCTGATCAGACCATCCTGATTGAAGAAATCGAAATTCCTGCTGAAAGAAAAAAATACCTTGGCAGTTACTATGCTACAAAAGATTACCTGTCAGTTAATCCGGAGTATGGAAACCCAGAGGATTTTAAGTCGCTGGTGGATAAAATCCATGAACTGGGCATGTATGTTATCCTGGATATCGCTATCAACCATACAGCATGGGATCATCCCTGGATCAAAGAACATCCTGATTATTATACACGGGTACATGAAGACAGTGTCCCCTGGAACCCGGAGTGGATGACTGAACACCCGGAATACTTCAGGAAGCTGAAGAAGTTGCGGATGACCTATCCCATCAATCCTGTTGAATTCGACTGGTGGGATGTGGCTGAGCTTGATTTTGACAACACCGAACTGCGCAACGAATTTGTGAAGATCTTTATCTGGTGGATATCTGAATATGACATTGATGGTTATCGTTGTGACCATGCCCATGGTGTGCCCACCGATTTCTGGGAGGAACTCCGGCCTGAACTTGATAAGGTAAAACCGGTCTTCATGCTGGCTGAAGCGGAATTGCCGGAATTGCACAAAAAAGCATTTGACATGTCGTATGACTGGAAGATGCATCATATTCTGAATGCCATAGCACAAAACAAAAAGCCGGCCTGGGCTATTGCCGAACACCTGCAATGGGCTGATACCTCATACCCCGATAATTCATGGCTGATGCAGTTCACCTCCAACCACGATGAGAATTCCTGGGCAGGAACCGAGTTTGAAAGGATGGGGCAGGGGGCCCGGACTTTTGCTGTTCTTGCCGCTACATTACCGGACATGTTGCTAATTTATAACGGGCAGGAATCTGCATTTAATGAACGTCTTAAATTCTTTGTCAAGGATACAATCGGATGGGGCGATTATCGCTACAGCAGTTTTTACAGAACCCTCAATGAATTGAAAGAACGCAACAAAGCCTTATTGAACGGAACAGAGAACGGAATCCTGAAGGTATTATCCAGTCAGGCTGACAGCAACGTATTTGCCTTTTCCCGGCAGGCAGAAGACGACCAGGTGCTGGTCATTTGCAACCTGGGAGAATATCCGGTTGATTATAGGCTGCGGAATAATACAAGGATTGGGAATATGAAAGAAGTGTTCACAGGAACCTCCAGAACTTTTAAACGCAAAACAAAGATTTCACTCGAACCATGGCAATACTGTGTTTATGAAAACAAGTAGAGGATAAGCGTCTGAATTGTAATTATGCAGCCTGTCTGACGACAGACAGGTCATGCAGTCACGTATTGTGTCAGGTTTCAGAAATTCCCCTCCTGGGCGGGGTGCAGGTGATTCCCTAAAAACCTAAACCCCTAAACTCATAACCTCATCACTTTTCCCGTAACTGCTTCTTTAGATTATCAATATCCTTTTTCAGGGTATTGACAGTCTTAAACAAACTGTCCTGTGGCAGCACAGGATCCGGTATTTCACTGCTGATGAAATTGACAAATTTCCAGACCTCTTTAATTTCGTTGACCTGAATATTAAAGGGTTCATACAACGGGTTCAGCGAATACAAACAAAGCTTGTTTTCTTTTTCCAGAAGGTTTTCAACAATTTTAAAAACAATACCTTCATCCAGCGTCAGAATGATATATCCGTAACCGTCGATGATGGTATTCCAGTCCTGCACAAACTCCCCCGTTACCCAGGCTTTGGGAGGTATCGGAAGCATGGAGTCACCTGTAAGCTGAAAAGTCCGGTATTTTTTTTGTTTTGAAAGAAAAGGTAACTGAAAAACAGGAAGTTCACTGATGAATTCCGGGTCGGCAAATCCTGTGGCATAACCGGCTTTTGCTTTTTCACTGACCAGTTCAATGTTGTCCACATTGTCGTTGTTGACTGTTGTGGCCAGTACCCTGATATTGCTGCCTTTCAGGTATACATCGCCACCGCGTTCAACCTGTGAAAGCTGACTTTCGGAGATGGTGGTCAGGTTGACCTTAACCAGTGTATCGATAGCGATGCCATAATATTTCGAAAACGCTACCAGCGCCTGAATTGTAGGCTGGCTGACTTCATTCTCATACCCGCTGAGGGTGGAACGCTTCATTTTCAGGGCAAAGGCCACATCATCCTGTGTGCGGCCCCTCCGTTTACGGAGGAATTTGATGTTGGAGGAGAAATACATGACGTTAATTTAAATTAATAAATTCCCCTCCCGGGAGGGGAATTTATTCTACAAAATAATCATTGTAAATATAATTAAAAAGATTATATTATAATCATAATATTTGATTATTTTATAATCATTTATTAACAATTGTATTAATTATGTTGAAAAGCGGGGAAAGAAACATCATTCATCTCGATCTGGATACTTTTTTTGTATCAGTGGAGAGGTTGATCAACAGCGGTTTAGCAGGCCGGCCTGTTGTTGTGGGGGGCGTATCAGATCGGGGTGTAGTGGCCAGTTGCAGTTACGAAGCCCGGCAATATGGCATTCATTCTGCCATGCCCATAAGAATGGTACGGCAATTGTGTGCTGATGCTGTTATTATACGTGGTGATATGGACCTGTACAGCCGTTATTCAAATATTGTTACCGACATCGTTGCAGCTCATGCCCCGGTGTACGAAAAAGCATCGGTTGATGAGCACTATATCGACATTACCGGCATGGATCGTTTTTACGGTTCCCTGAAATGGACACAGGAATTACGCCGGAAGATCATTGGGGAAACCGGACTGCCCATTTCTTTCGGGCTTTCAATTAACAAAACTGTATCGAAAATTGCCACCGGAGAGGCAAAACCCAATGGAGAAAAACAGGTGCCGGCCGAAGGGGTAAGGCCGTTCCTGCAACCCCTGCCTATCAGTAAAATACCGATGATTGGTGAAAAAACATTTCATCTTCTGCGTTCCATGGGCATTGCTACTATCGGGACACTGAGCCTGATACCGGTGGAAATGATGGAAAAGGTGCTGGGTAAGAACGGGATCGAAATATGGAAAAAAGCCAACGGCATCGACCTGACACCTGTCACACCCTGTTGGGAACGGAAATCAATCAGCAGCGAAAGGACATTTGACAAGGATACAACCGACCTGACCTTGCTGAACAATGCACTGGCCGGTATGGTAGAAAGAATGGCCTACGACCTGAGAAAAGAACAAAAGCTTACCTCGTGCGTGACTGTGAAAATCCGTTACGCCAACTTCGATACACACACACTTCAGAAACGTATTCCTTATACATCATTTGACCACAAGCTGACGGAAACTGCAAAAGAGCTTTTTAAACGCCTGTATCAGCGGCGTATGCTTATCCGGCTCATCGGGGTACGGTTCAGTCACCTTGTGCACGGTACGCCGCAACTCAATTTGTTTGAAGATACACCCGAAATGGTAAGGCTTTATCAGGCTATCGACAGGATGAGGATGCGGTATGGCAGAAAATCAGTAATAAGGGCGGCGAGCATGATATGAAAATTATAACATAATGCATATCACCTTTCATCAGGCTTTCATCAAAAAGAATAAAACCCTCGCGGGATTTTTGCGTATTAATATTTATCAGACCATGGACTGAATATTTAAATGACAATGAACAGACTCATATGGAAATCAGGCAGCGTACTTTTTTTGTTTATGTTGCATCTAAATCTCCTGTGTCAGCCTGCTTCATTACTGCCAAAATCAACGGCTTATTTTGACAGCCTCGATAACCGCATAGCCACAATACAGAAACAGATTCCAAGGTTAAAACAAACGCATGATATCTCGTTGTTTCATCTGCAGCGCGAACTCGATCATACTTTGTTCATAAAAGAATATGAGCAATATGTTGTAGATGAAAACCTTTTTAAAGCTAAAGATATTGTTGAGTTGCGCCTTGAACGTGCCAGGCTCAGAAAAGACCAGTATTCTGTCGATTTCTATAACAGATATAAGGATAAGGTATACGACCAGATAAAATATCAACGGATGTACTACCAGGCTTTGTTCGAAAAGGAAAAAAATTTTAGTAAAAAATTCTATGCCATAACCAGGGAAGAAACGGTTGAGGCATACCAACGGGCACAACGAATGACAGACCTTGCCCTGAAATATGCCAATGAGAATAATTTTACAGGGACAGCCAAAGGGCTGCAACATTACAGAAAGTATACTGAAGCCAGGATATTTGATCTGCAGTCGCCTTATGATCTGAAAGAACTGACCGAAAGCCAGAAGAATTTTGAAAAAGTGTTTTTGCCGATGATAGAGAGCGACAGCATAGCCACCATAAAAGAAGCCGAAAAACTACTTGATTACTGCATCCGGTATTCCGAATTTCTCAAGATATCATTGAGTGCAGACTACCTTGAACAGCAGAAACTTGCTGTAGCCTCTGCTTTTTCTGATGTACTTGACCAACAGGGTTCTTCTTCAAGGCTTGAGGCATTGACTGATCAGGCTGTAACTGCCCGCCTCGACAGTCTGAATCCGCGGGGGGTGTATAAATGGCATGATTATGTTGTCGTAATAAGCAATTTTATGCCTTCTTCAGGGTTTGAAAATGTAAAAAAAGGAGAAGCCATTATTAATGCCGATAATGTGCTTGCCTCTTATCTTAAAAGGAATAAGCTCTGTAAATCAAAGGATAATCTCAGGTATGGTTATGCCTATATTATTCCATACAAAAGCAATAATAAAAATTCAAGTTTCATTTACGATCAAAATAAACAAACATGGCAGTACATGGCCTGCTATACCATCATTAACAGCTCTGCTTATACAAGGGAGATAATCCGCTATATGCCGCCGCTAATCTTTAAAGATGAAAACCTTTTGAGTGCCGATCAGTAATCCTGCCTTATAGTAGATCACAACCTGACCTTCATTGTTTTACCGATAATAGTTAAACGGAAATATAATTATTTGACAATCAAAATAATATCAAACGGTTTTAAAAATCTTCTCAATCTTGTGTAATTTTTTTACAATTCGTTCGTCATAGTAGAAAACGACCAATATTATGTGCACAAGAAAGATTCTTTTAAGCTTTTTGATCATAGCAGGCATATGTCTGACAGGTTTAGCATCAGCATCAGAAAAGCCCAATCAGTCACCAAGGAAGATTATGAACAGTTACAGGTGGGAAAAAGGATTTATTTCCTTGTCCTTTCCGGTTTTTATTGCTAAAATAGCTTTGTCAAAGGAAGATCAGGAAGTCCGGGATCTGCTTCAGGATATCCGCAAGATTCGTATCCTTTTTTGTGAAAATGCTGGTACGCATTCAGATGCAGTTAAAAATTGCATTGATGATTTTGAAGCATTCTTTCATCATTCTTCATATGTAGATTTGGTGAATGTTATAGATAACAAAGACAACATAAAGATTAAGGGCATCCCGGATAAAAACTGCTTTCAGGATATGGTGCTGATAGTCAGTGATGAACATGAGCTCGTTGTCGTTCATCTGATCGGGTCTGTTAACCTTGAAGCATTTAGAAGGCTGATTGGTGAGAAAGAGATTGTGAGCTTGTAAGCAATCTGTTCAGAAATTTTTATAAGACGGAAAATATTTATTCATTAACAATAAGTCTGTTTTCCAGAAAATAAGGCGTTGTTCCCCTCCAAGGTTTTGAGCAGATATCGATATCACCATCACCATCAACATCTCCGGCAACAGCATCAATACATTCCATTTCGGTCAGAATTTCATGCCTGATCCATTCATCCCCATTCCCGTCCTTATTTTCCCATATAAAGCATCGTTTTGTAAGATCACCGGTCATCGGACCTCCACCGGAGAATACATCCATATCACCATCATTATCAAAATCGGCTACACAAAGGGAATGCAGATCCTGGTTCGTCTCATAATCTATTTTATGGGTGAACCAGTTTATCCCCTTGCCATCTTTATTGGCATGCCACGCTATTTTTCCGTTGGGATTATTGGATTCTGCCTGAATTACATCAACATCTCCGTCTTTGTCAAAATCAAGCACCATGATCCTTGATGAATAGGCATTTTGACCCGTGCTTTGCACAAAGCTTATCGTGCGGTGAACAGACCATTTACTGCCATCACCAACTTCGTTTTCATACCATATATTCGATCTTACCAGGTCCATATCTTTATCGCCATCAATATCGGCTATGCCGTTAGGGTAAATTCCTCCGTTAATACCTTCTCCAAGCATCATCTTTTTCCATTTTTTGTCCGGTTTGTCGGGTATCTGATAAATATACAACCCTTCCTGCTCACTGAGTGATATTAATTCAGGTTTGCCGTCATTGTTCAGGTCTCCGGCAATATTATCATAGGTATAAATGGCCCCGTTTTCGAACCGCTCGAATTCTTCCTCTCTCGGATTTCCCGTATTCCTGTACCATGTTCCGCCTGCTACCTGATCGATCCAGCCGTCACCATCAACGTCAAACGCAATACCACCCTTATCGGTGAAAACATTCCTGCCCAGCAGGTGCTTGATCCACTTACCGGCAGACTGGTATTCAAACCACCAGACCGGGCCTGCACTGGAACCGATTATGAAATCAAGATCATCGTCCTTGTCAATATCAGCCAGAGAAGCCTGACCTAAAAGATCAGTATCGGTTTCACCGATTTCATGATAACGGAAATCGGGAAACTGGGTATAAACATTGAACAGGTTGAACACCCCTATAAACATAGTAATGACTGCAATTCTCATGATCATCAGATTTTTTTGATTTGATTAATTCCAATATACAAAAAATGGCTGTGTTTTAAAGTGTATTTTAAGCAATTATTTGATTAATTTTATAATGAACGTGTTATAAGGCTCATGGTTTTTTGATTATAAAAATTAAATAATAAGTGTATATTTTACATTTATTTATTATCTTTGATTGGAAAAACCAATACTACCATTCATGATAAAGGATGGCACAGGTAGACATCAGAAGGGAATAAGACTGGTTATCTGGATGAGCATGTTATTGCTTTTTCAGTTGATGCTTAAAGGCCAGTCACCTTATAAAGTATATTACTATACTACTGAAGACGGATTGCCGCAAAATACGGTTACCTGTATTATCAAAGACAGCCGGGGATTTCTGTGGTTCGGAACCCCTAACGGACTTTGCAGGTTTGACGGATACCAGATCAGAGTGTATAAAACAGAAACAACCGGCAGTGGAATAAGTATGAACACAATCCATTCCCTTTGCGAAGATGATAAAGGCAATTTATGGATAGGCAGTGCCAAGGGATTGGTGTATTTTTCCTTTCAGCAGGAAAAGTTGTCTGCTGTAAAATTTCCATGGCATAATGCAAACACAAAGAAAATAAATGCTGTCAGGGCATGGAAAGGTGAGTTATGGTTGGCTACACAGAATGGTTTATATAAAGGCAGTTATTCCATTAATGATGAACAACCGGAGATTCAAACGGATAATATTGAAATCTTTAAACCTGCCGAGAAATTCAATACCCTGGCATTGACCCGTGATTATGGTTTATTATTTGGCTCAGTAAACGGACTTTATTGGTACGATACAGTCAGCCATAAGATTCGGCAGTTTGATGTTATTGATGGTAATGTTGCCGGTTTTAGCAACGATATAAGGACAATTTATGAGACCCGTGACAAATCATTGTGGATTGGTACTTTTTTCGGGCTGGCAACTTACAATCCGCTTACCAGGCGTACTTCAGTTTATTTTCATAACCCGGAGGACAACACAACCATAAATCATTCCACTGTACATGCCATTACCGAGGACTCAAAAGGGAATCTTCTTATCGGTGCCCTGGGGGGGCTCGATGTCTATAATCCGGTTACCGGGACCTTCAGGCGTTTTTCAAACCTGCAGCAGGAGGGCTATTGCCTTAATAATATATTTGTGAGTGACCTGTGCACTGATGCTTTTGGTAATGTATGGATCGGAACCGACAAGGGAGGCCTTAATTATTACAATGTCTATCAGAAGCCTTTCGGCTGCCTGGTTCATGATCCGCGAAACAACAATTCACTTTCGAATAACACCATTAATTCCATCATTGAAAGAGATGGTATTTTATGGATTGGGACTGCCGGTGGTGGTTTAAACCGCCTGAATATGCAAACCGGAACCTATCGTCATTTTCTTTATGATCCGCGTGATGGCGGCAGCCTCAGCAGTAATTTTGTCAGTGCTTTGTTTTTCGATCAGGCCGGAAAGCTTTGGGTTGGCACATGGGGCGGCGGGATTAATATACTGAATCCTGGAATTCATCAGCGTTTTCTGCATTTTGTGCAAAATGAAGATCCTTTCAGTATATCAAATAATTTTATTTCATCATTGATGGCTTACAATGATGATTATCTTGCTGTTGGCACCGAGGGGGGATTGAATTTTTACAACCGCCGTTCAGGTCATTTTATGTCGCTCGAAAATAAACTGGCTTCCGGCACAATGATATCTGAAGTAGGATGTCTTCTTAAAGATAAAAACAACAATTTGTGGATCGGTACACGCAGAGGATTATTTCGTTTAAGCAACCTGTCTTTTTCCGGTGATCATATCAACCTGAAGTCTCATGATATTGTGGAGATAAAAGAATCGGGAAATCCTCACGGCCTTAAAGGGAATTATATTACAGCCATGATTGAGGCAAGTGACGGAACATTATGGATAGGGACTTTTGGAAATGGTATTAACAGGTGTATGCTCATGTCGACAGGGGAGTATGATTTCAAAAATTATTCTGAAATCAACGGCCTGTGCAATGATGTTATATACAGGATTGAAGAAGATAACTCAGGTAAACTCTGGATCAGCACTGATAACGGTCTTACAAGATTTGATCCTGACAGTGAAGAGTTTAAGAATTTTTACCAGAATGATGGTTTATTAAGCAGCCAGTTTTACTGGTCAGCTTCATACAAAAACGACAGCGGTAAACTATATTTTGGCACTGTGGCCGGATTGAATTCATTTGATCCGTTGTATATGATAGACTATCCTTTTATTCCTGAAGTCGTCTTTACTGATTTTAAGGTTTTTAATGAATCACTTACGATAGGACAGAAGCGTTACGGACGTGTTCCCCTTGAAAAGGCAATCTCAGTATCAGAAGGTGTTGAAATTTCTTATAAGGATAACGTTTTCTCTATTGAATTTGCAGCATTGAATCATTTTCTGTCTGAAAAAACCACTTACGCCTATAAGATGGAAGGTGTTGACAAAGACTGGGTTTATGTTCCTTCAACACGACGGTTTGCAACGTACACGAACCTGAAGGGTGGGAGTTACCTTTTCCAGGTTAAAGCTATAAACAGTGACGGTATATCATCCAACCTTCCCAGAACTTTACACATTAATATTATTCCCCCGTTTTGGGAAACCTGGTGGTTCAGGATCCTGGGCATTTGCATTCTGGTACTGGCTGTCGTAGCCTATGTGAAACACAGAACAAGTTACCTGCATGAACAAAAGGTAAAACTTGAAAAGCTGGTCAGTGAGCGTACGGCAAAAATAGCTGAGCAGAAAGAAAAACTGGAATTGCAGGCCAGTAACCTGATGCACATAAACAGGGAACTGGAAATACATCAATACCAGGTTGAAGGGCAAAAGCAGGAACTTGAGGTTAAAAACCTTAAGATATCACAGCAGCGGGATGAACTGATACGCTTGAACAGAAAAGTCAGGCAGGTTAACCAACTCAGGTTACGTTTTTTTACAAACATATCCCACGAATTCAGGACACCACTCACCCTAATCCTTGGGCCGCTTGAGACCCTTAGCCGTCTGATTAAGCCTGATACGGAGGGTGGCAGATTAATCCGTACCATTGAGCGGAATGCCCAGCGGCTGTTGCACCTTATCAATCAGCTTATGCTTTTCAGGCGCCTTGAAGAGGGCAAGATGAAACTGCAGGTAAGCCGGCATAACCTGAACACCTTTGTCAGCAACCTGGTGCATTCATTTGACAGCCTGGCTTATAATAAAAATATCCGTTACACATTAAATATCTCTGAATCACCTTCTGAAACATGGTTTGATGAAGAAAAGCTTGAGATCATCCTGTTTAATCTGTTGTCAAATGCCTTTAAATATACACCGGAAAAGGGCAGTGTTGCTGTTGAGCTATCATATACGCCACCTGAGAACGTTAAAGTTGAAAATGGCAAGGGATCCTATTGTTATATGTCTGTAAAAGATTCAGGCATAGGCATTTCACACGAAAATATCAACCGGATATTCATGCGTTTTTATCGTGCCGGTGCTCCTGAAAACCATAAGGTCAATGGCACAGGTCTGGGTCTGGCCTTTACACGTGAACTGGTGGAAGCATTACATGGCAATATTTATGTCAGCAGTGAACCTGATCAGGGAACAACGTTTACAATAAAGATACCTTATACGAAAAGCAGTTTTTCCGAAAATGAAAGAAAGATTATTACGCTTGAAAAACAGTTTGATCTTGATAATCAGCTTGAGCTTCTCGAACATGAAGTGATCCATCCTGAAATCAGCAGCCTGGATATGGAGCCTGAGATAACCGCCTCATTACCCGGTATTTTGGTTGTAGAAGACAGTTACGATCTGCGTTCCTTTATTGTGCAGAGTTTCCGGAATGAGTACCGCATGTTTGAAGCATCTAATGGTTTGGAAGCCATCGATATGGTGCAGAAATATTCACCGGACCTCATCATCAGTGATGTTATGATGCCTTTTATGGATGGCCTGGAATTATGCAGCCGGATAAAAAAAGAGCTGGCAACAAGTCATATCCCCATCATCCTGTTGACAGCAAAAACATTACTGGAGAACTGGATTGAGGGCCTTGAAAGCGGAGCCGATGATTATATTCCCAAACCTTTCAATATAAGAATACTGGAAGCCAAATGTAAAAGTCTGATTGAGAACAGAAAACGTTTGAGAAAGGTCTTTGAAAACAGTCTGGAGCCTGTTTCGGAGGATATTACCACCACCCGTGTTGATGAACAATTTATGCAAAGAACCATCAGTATTGTTGAGAATAATATTAACAATCCGGAATTCGGGGTTCAGAAACTGGCAAACGAGATGTGTGTGAGCCGCAGCCTGTTGCATAAAAAACTTACCGCCATAGTGGATCTTTCGGCCAACGATTTTATTACTTCTATGAGGCTTAAGAAATCAGCATTATTGCTTAAAAAGGGCAACATGAATATTTCAGAGGTTGCATTTGAAGTGGGCTTTAACGATCCTAAGTATTTCAGCCGTTGTTTCAGGAAACACTTTGGTATGTCACCCACTGAATATATTAACAACAAAGTCCGGTCATTTTAATCATCTGTTCGTTTTTACTTTTGTCCTGACAAATTTCACAAATATCTTCTTGCGGGACTTTTCAATCTTTGTTTGTCTTCTTTTCTGCCCATATTTCTTGCCTCTGGCATTTTTTATCACCTCGTCAAAGTGAAATATTGGTAGAATATGATTAGTCCAAAGTTTTATAGTCCCTTAGGGACGGCATATATTTCAAAATTTTATATCTGTCAAAGTAGAATTGTATTGAAAACTGTAAAACAACAGCCGTTAGTTCCTGCTAATTATGCATTCTTTGCTTGTTAATGCTGTTTTTTTTTACTAAATTCATTCAACATTTGTCCACTTCATTTACAGAATTGTCCGCCTGATACCATTCAATCAGGCATATTTTTGAGGAAACCTTTTTATTACTTTAACTTAACCTAAATACATTATGAAAGAAAAGCGACTAATTATCCTTTACATGACAGGTCTGTTGCTGCTGCTTTGCATGGGCATGGGCTATGCACAGAAAACATTAGTAAAGGGGACAATTGTTGACGCCAACAGCAATATTGCTCTTCCTGGTGTTAATGTTGTGGAGAAAGGGACTACGAACGGAACGGTTACTGACATCGAAGGTGTTTTTTCACTTGAGGTTGACGGACCTGCTTCAGTCCTTGAATTTTCTTATGTGGGTTACCTGACCGAGACCGCAGTGGTTGGCGACCAGACGCAATTTGAAATTGTTCTGGTTGAAGATATTACACAGCTTGATGAGGTTGTAGTTATCGGTTACGGTACACAGAGGAAAAGTGACCTGACAGGGTCTGTTTCTGTTGTCAATACCGAAAATCTTGAAAAAATTGCATCAACCGATATTGCAAAGGTTTTGCAGGGTCAGACGCCCGGTGTTCAGGTATTTGGCGCAGGAGAACCTGGTGCCAGACAGCGTGTTCAGATCAGGGGTGTTGGTACTTTTGGCAATACGGAACCCTTATACGTCATTGATGGCGTTCCCATTGCCAGCGCAACGAATGTTAATGTTTCGGGACAGAGCATGATATTTGAAGATCATGCACCGGGCTATGGTTATAGCGCACCTTCAGGCGGTATAGCTGACTTCGATCCCTCAAACATAGAATCTGTACAGGTGCTTAAAGATGCATCTGCAGCTGCTACTTATGGTGCCCGCGGCGCAAATGGTGTCATTATTATAACGACCAAAAGAGGGAAAGCCGGTGCTACAAGAGTTTCTTACGAAGGCAGCTATGGTATTCAGAATGTTGCCAAAAGGATGGAACTGACCGGTACGGATCAATTCCAGGAAATCAATAATGCGGCACGTTTGAATGATGGCAGCTTCATGTCACGCACCAACAATCCGAACCGTGCCGAGTTTATCAGCAGTGACAGCATTGATACAGACTGGCAGGACGAATTCTTTACCCGTGGACATATTACAAAGCATTCTTTGTCATTGGCAGGTGGTGCTGAAAATTCGACCTATTATGCCAGTATTGGTTATTTTGACCAGACCGGAACAGTGGTCGGTCCGGGCCCCCGGTATACAAAATATTCGGCACAACTTAATATGGATCAGAAAAAGGGCCGTTTTAAGTTCGGACAATCCTTCTCCTATTCGCATTCTGATCAGATCAGGTTAACAAGTACACGGTGGAACAATATTATGACAGAACTCGTTATTGCCATTCCAACCGTTCAGCTTTATGACACTGCCAACATAGGCGGTTATGGTGGTGGTTCTGAAGACTACGGGCAGATCGCAGGAAACCCGGTTGCCTTTAATAACCTGAGTGAAGTAAACTTCAAAAGACACAGGCTTCTGGGTTCGATCTTCGGAGAAGTGGAAATCCTGAAAAGCCTGACTTACAGGATTACTTTAAGCTATGACCGCTCTGAATGGTTTAACAAAGAGTTTGTGCCTACTTATAACGTCGGAAACCGGCACACATGGGAAATACCCCAGTTGAATAACTGGCGGGGAGAACAACCCCAGATAAACATGGTAAACCAGCTGACTTTTCAAAAGGTTGTTGGTAAACATGATATTACTGCTGTTGCCGTGTATGAAGTGCAAAAAGATCATATTGAAGATCTTTATGCGCATGCTGAATGGCCACTGGGTTTTGAAGGACCATATCTGAAAGTTATCAGCGGCGTATCATCAGGACAAAGCAGTAAAGGTGTGCGCTATGAGCATACGATGATGTCTTACCTGGGCCGTTTGAATTATGCTTATGCTGACAGATACCTGCTCACCGCATCAATCAGGCGCGACTATTCCTCTAATTTCGGTCCGAACAATAAATACGGTGATTTCCCCTCTGTTGCCCTGGGTTGGAAAATCAGCAACGAGAGTTTCTTTGATGTTCCTTTTATAAACATGTTAAAATTGAGAGGAACATGGGGAAAAGCCGGTAATGAAAGAATTGGAGCTTATCTGTATGAAACGACTGTCAATAGTTCTGTAAACTATATTTTTAACGATGTTTTAATGCCGGGCACCATACAAACCAGGGCCATAGACCCGTCTATTCGCTGGGAGGAAAGGGTGACAACCAATGTCGGTTTAGACATGGCCATGTTGGGTAATAAAATTGAATTGTCAGCTGAATACTATTATAATACGGCAAATGATATTTTAATGGGTTTCCCGATACCCATATCATCCGGGGCTATTGGCTGGGAAATCCAACAGGCCAATGGTGCTTCAATGACCAATCAGGGTGTTGAACTTAACCTTGGTTACAGAAAATATGAAGGAGACTTTCATTATGAAGTGAGCGGTAATCTTTCTACATTGAAGAATGAGATTACAAAGATTGGTGTCTCCGATATACCGGTAACTACAAATATCAGTAAGACAGAAGTAGGCCGTTCCATGGGTGAGCTTTACGGATGGGTATTTGAAGGGATTTTCCAGTCAACTGACGAGATCAATACTTCTGCCCCCGGCACAGCAGGTTATGATCCGAACAAGCATGCTTTCCAGCATGCCCAGACCAGGCCGGGTGACTGCATATTTAAGGATATCAACGGGCGTGACGAAAACAATAACCTTACTGGTCAGCCTGACGGTCAGATAGATGATGACGACAAAACTTTTCTGGGCGTTGTTTTTCCGAAAGTAAGCTACGGTTTGAATCTGAGTGCTGATTATAAGGGCTTTGATTTATCACTCTTCTTCCAGGGTATTGCCGGCAATAAAGTGTATAATGACCTGTACAGGGTTATGAATACCTTGTCTGAAGGTAATTATTCCATTGAATCCTATGAGAATTACTGGAGGGAAGAAACGGAAGATTATCCGGCACGTCTTTCAACTGAATGGCCCCGTCCCACGGTTAATGATAATAACGGGAATAACCGCGTCTCAGACCGCTGGATACAGAATGGTTCTTATCTGAGACTTCAGAATGTTATGCTTGGCTATACATTGCCTGCAAATATACTGGGGAAAGTGGGTATTAATAATCTAAGGATTTATGTACAAGGTCAGAACCTTTTTGCTATCTCAGAACTGGTTAATTATGACCCGGATTTCATTAACGATGGATTGTTCAACAGAGGATATGCCGGAGGGTCATTCCCTTCTCCCAGGACTTTCCTCATTGGTGTTAAACTTGGTCTATAACATAATAATACTTGTTAATTATGAGAACTATAAAATATATAATGGCCGCCATGATCGTGTTCATAACATCATGCGGCGAGGATTTCGTGGAACTGTCAAATCCTAACCTGCTGACTTCCGGTTCATTCTGGCAAACAGAAACGGACGCCCAGCTTGGTGCCAATGCCCTGTATCAGGCCCTCATTTATGATGGTACTTATATGCGTTTCGGGCCCTGGATCATGGATGTCAGGGCTGATGATGCTTTAAGTGTCACTCCGGGGTATTATCCCGAAGATGTGGCTAATTATATCGTTGATGCCGCCAACATTGCCTATTCATTTCCCTGGGAACACAATTACATAGGGGTCTGGAGGGCAAACCAGGTATTGGATAATGTATCTGATATTCCAATGGATGAAAGCCTTAAATCAAGGATACTTGGAGAGGCTCATTTTATAAGGGGTTTGTGCTATTTTAATCTGCTGAACCTGTTCAGGAATATCGTTATTTATGAACATGTGGCTCAGTCTACCGATGATTATTATATTCCCCAGTCAGCACCGGAAGAGTCCTGGGATTTGGTGATAAGAGACTTTACAGATGCTGTTGATTTATTATGGACCAAGGATGTAACTGAAACCGGTCGCGCTACCAAGGGCGCTGCGGCTGCCTTCCTGGCTAAATCACTGATGATCAACCAGCGTTTTAGTGAAGCAGCACCGGTGTTGTTGGATATTATTAATACTGTCCATGGCGGGAATCAGAAATATGGTCTTTATGACCTTGTTCCGGAGTTTCGTGATAATTTTACCGAGGCGAACGAGAATAACATAGAATCTTTATTTGAAATTCAATATGATGGTGAAATTCCCGGTCTCAGCGTGCAGGGATTTACAGGTGACCCGGCTTCAGACTGGCTGAAGACTGATGCCCATCATAAAGGCCTTGCTGCCCAGCCTTTCGGTTGGGGTGACCTGGCGCCGAATCCGTGGATCTATGAGAAATTCCAGGAGGAAAAAACCCTTGATGATAAATGGGATCCCCGTATGGAAGCCAGCCTTCTTTTTGAACATCCCGGTGATACAACATACAAAGTATACGGCTATGATCAAAGCAAACTTCAGGAAATGACCTTTGCCACACCTGACGTGGTTCCTGATAATTACAAAGTTTTCATCAGGAAATGGCTCACCGAGAATGAAACGGTTGAACTGGCCTGGCGCTCAGGTATCAACCGCCGTATCATGCGATACGATGATGTATTGCTGCTTTATGCCGAATGTATGAATGAGGCCAATAACCGTGCAGAAGCTGCGAAATTTGTCCAGATCATCCGCGACAGGGTTGGCCTGGCTGATCGTGAAGCCGAATTTGCAGCTTTATCCCAGGAAGGCATGCGTGACCGTATTGATCACGAACGCCTGCTTGAATTTGCCTTTGAAGGATGGCGATATGTTGATATGCTCCGCTGGGGCTGGTTTGATCCCAATAGCCCTAATTACAAAATTGATGAACTTAAGGCTCGTGATCCTGAATACATTAACTGGACTCCGGGACGGGAATATATGGCCATTCCGCCAACGGAAATCGAAAGGACCAATGGCATTGTAAGACAGAATCCGGGCTGGAATTAATCAAAGAACTTTGCCCGGATCATGAAAATCATGCAGATCCGGGCAAAGTAATGTATTGTATGGTTTGTATAATCTTTGATATATAATGTAATTGTTCAAATAAACAGATGTCTAACTTAAAATTAAAACTTATGAAGACAAAGTTACTTTTTCTTGCTCTTGTTGTTATTTCAGGATCACTGTTAGCGCAGCCTGAACCTTCTTCTTACTTCCCGTTTGATGATAACCTTCTTGATCAGATGGAGAATGTGACATCACAGGCTGAAGGAACTGTTCCCCCAACCATTGTTGCAGATGCCGACAGAGGCAATGTGCTTTCATTCCCGGGTGGTGGAAATGATGACGGAAACCGCATTACTTTAAGCACCAATGCTTATAATGCTTTTGATGCTGTTACCTATAATCTGTGGATCAAAGCCAATGCGCTGGATACCTGGTCACGCTTCTTTACCTTTGGTACGGAAGGTGTTTCGGGTGCTGCCGTCGAATACTGGTCAACTCCGGCCAACGGAAGACTGGCACAGAGGATGTCAGTAACGATTGACGAAGGTACCGATGATCCCGGCGTGGAAGTACCATTTGGTGACGCTACAATAGAAACCGGCAAATGGTATATGTTTACGGCTGCATTGGACGAAACTCATTGCAAACTTTGGGTTGACGGCGTTGTGGCAGGTGATTCGGCACATGCCGGTACCAAACCGTCATCTCAGACTATCGAAGTGGCCTACCTGGGTAAAAGTGTATGGCCTGATCCTATTCTTAATGGTTATATCGATAACTTCAAGATTTTCGGATCATTTCTGTCTGATGATGATGTAGCCGCCCTGTATGCTGCTGAGGCAACAGGTGTGAAAAAAGCAAGCGAAGCATTGAATATGGTTGTTTATACGCATAACAATCAGATCATTGTAAACGATCCTGCAAATGTCGGCATTAATTCTGTTAAGGTATATAACATGGCTGGCGCCCTGGTATTACAGGATGATAATTGCACAGGTGTAATCAGACATGATCTTCCTGCAAACTTATACATAGTTAAAGTGCAGACCAGAAAAGGGGATTTCATTACAAAAGTGTCTCTCAAATAATTGTGGTTAATACATAAGTGTTTGTTAAAAGGCCGGAATAATCCGGCCTTTTTTTTATTATTATCCCTGAAGTTTGAAATACCTAAATTCCCCTCCTTGGAGGGGTTAGGGGGGGGTATATTAATATTCAACATCTTATTAATGCTAATAATCTATCTCTCCACAATCTTCTCCTCCAGTAATCCCACCTTCCTGTTTTTGCTGTCAATCCGTTTCATTTCATCCAGCACCTTCCCGGCTTCATCTTTTGCACCATGCTGTAGATAAAGGATCCCAAGTTCAAACAAAAAATCAATATCCTTTCTGTAATCAGGATAGGCTCTCAGGTAATAAAGCATGGCATTCCTGTCATTCCTGTTCATCAGGATCAACCCGGCGATACGGTTGGCCAGTGAAGTTTCTTTAACTTCGAGTGTTTTAAGCAACAAATCCAAAGCAAGGGTATCATGTCCATTATTATATAAATCTATTGCTTTCCTTATCTGCATTTCAACCTGTTTCGGTACAAAATATATATAATCACGCTGTTTTTCAGGAATTGTTAACGGATAATCAGGATCTTCTTCTTTTAAGGTTTCCAGTATGGCTGATGATTTTTGCTCATTTCCGTTAAAATAATAGGCTTCATGAAGCTTCGCCAGGATAATGGCAGTATTTTTTTTAAGACTGTCCAGCTCCTGCGCCTTTTTCAGTGTCCTGATGGCCTGCGGATAATTCCCTTTGATGATCAACAGTTCTCCTTTCCGGAAATACCCGTGAAAAGTCTCCTGTAATTCCAGTGATTTATCAATGAATTTCATAGCCAAAGGCAGATCGTTTATTTCAATCAGGCAGTCTATGGCTTCAAGATAGTCTTTTACCTGAAACGGATTACAACGTATTGCGGCATGGTATTCCCGGAATGCATTGTAGAAATCCTTCTGCTGACTATAATAATGCGCCATGGCCAGGTGGGCTTCATTTGTTCTGTATTCAGGCAATCTTATGATGTTAAAAGCCAGGGAATCAATTTTTGATGTTGGCCTGTAAACCTCCCTGTAGTCAACAAAAGGTGCATCATAGGGCTGATAGGGCCAGTAATATTTTAGGGCATTGACACGGTGCACACCCAAAAGGCTGTCAAGTTCAGTGAAGCCCCAATTATTTCGGTAATATTCAGATTTCCTGTAATTTACAATACTTAGCTTCTCGCCCGGTAATTTTGATTCGGCTAATGAATAAAAGAAAGCATCAGCCATTAGAAAATACCCGTCTATGTTCGGATGCACATGCTCGGTCATCAGATTAGCCCCGATTATTTTATTGGGAGAAACCTCCTCAAAGAAACTGGTTTTCATGGGAACAAGGACAGCTCCATGTTTATGAGCCAGTTTCACTATAATTTCATTAATTTCTTCCGATGCTCTGAATCTGATACAGTCCAGATCCTTTGCCATGTAATAACAACTTTTGGCTTTTTCATAATCCCGGGCTGTATCAGATTGAAGGCCTTCATTGTATTTAACTGATGCCGGCGGATAACCTTGCGCGGCAACAGAGCAGAAGGGCTTTATATCCCTGATGTTACTGACAAGCTCACTGATAAAAACGGGCACATTGTTCTTTTTAGCCTTCTGCATCAGCCGGTTCATGTTTTTTTCATACCTGTCAATACATTTATTATACATTTTACCTTTGTAAGGGATCTCCTTGTTTTCAGCAATAACCTTCATCAAAGTGCCTCTGACGCTTTTATCTTTTTTATCACCTGCACCAGATGCAGATATCCTGACGATAGTATTATTTAACAATTGATATATCCTGAATTCCAAAAGGTCAAGATGCAGCAGGGCCAACCTTCGGCTGGGAAATGACTTTTCCACAGATCCAATGCCCATGGCGCCATAGAATTCATTATGCCCTGCATAGATAAGAATGGCATCGGGCTCTTCTTTCAGCACATCATCAATGAAATCGAGGAGCGAAAAACTGTTAATCGCCGTAAAGGCTGTATTGACAACTTCAATATGTTTTTCGGGATAGCTGTCCTGAAGTCTTTCCTGGAGGATACGGGTGAACATCAGATTTTCATCGTATGGAAATCCAAGTACAGTTGAACTGCCCAATACAAAAATCCTGAATCCGTTCTCAGGCTTTTTTTTCAGGAATATATCATGGCATGGCTTTGTATATTCAAGCCTTTGGAAATATTTCTTCCCGATAAGCGGATTGATGATCCGGTGCTGCTGTATTTCTTTTCCCGGAAAATCAATGAACAGAACGTAGTCATCGCCATACTTTACAAGCCTTAAGAAAATTTCAATGAGCATGAGGATTAATACAGGAATGACAACCAGTATAATGGTGTTAAACAAAAACCTTTTTTTATGAGAAAGGTAGGTTTGTTGTTTATTTTGTTTCATATAAGCATATTAAAAACAAATACCGAATACCGAATACCGAATACCCGGTTACTTATTCAGACCCTGCCAGGTCTGTAGTGTTAAATATTACATGCTTGCTCAGACTCCGGCAGGTCTTTCTTTGGTCTTCGATCTTCCTTCTTCCTTCTTCAAATTTACATTTAAAATTACATCATGCATTACAGCTGAAATGAAATTCAACATTTGTCCACCATTTTTATACAATCCTGTACCAACAATAGTTATGCAATGAATACCTTTGATAGGTATAATTCCGGTCTTTATCACTATTCACAGGGGATACGGCACGCATAAAAAGAAATATCAGTATATCGCCGCTAAAAGTTTTGATATGAATAAAGAATCCAACTATGGCAATACCTGTATAAAGATGTGTCTTTATATGATGGTTTTAATACTGGTTGGCTGTAAAAGCAATCTGGTCGTTACCGATTTTGAGGGCCCCGGTTATCGTGATGACTATAGTGCCATATGGGAGCCTAAAAATTACAAGCAATGGGGAACTTATAATGTTCATGATCCTGCCTGCGTTAAAGCCGGCGAATACTTTTATCTTTTTTCCACAGATGCTGTGTATTTCAGGGAAAGGCCTAAAAAGGAAGATTTCCCTGAGGAAATGGGTCATATACAGGTGCGCCGATCAAAAGATCTGGTAAGCTGGGAATTTGTCGGATGGGCTTTTGATACAATTCCGGGTGATGCGATTGAATATCTGCAGCAGGTATCAGGAGGAAGAAATCCTGAAAATATATGGGCCCCATATGTTACAGAATGGAACGGACAATACCGCATGTATTATGCTGTTTCACTTTTCGGGGCCAAAACCTCATATCTTGGCCTTGCCGTATCTTCTTCACCCGAAGGTCCCTGGGAACAAAAAGGATGCGTTGTAAAAACAGGTAATGATGATATGATGAATGCCATTGATCCTTCCGTAATAATTGATAATACAACCGGCAGACACTGGATGCATTACGGCTCTTATTTCGGAGGCTTGTTTTGCGTTGAGTTGAACCCTGAAACAGGTCTGACTTTAAAAGAAGGGGATAAAGGTCATTTGACAGCCCGCAGGGCTGAATATCAAACGCGTAATCTGGAGGCACCTGAAATAATTTATAATCCTGATTTAAAAAAATATTACCTGTTCACATCCTATGATGCCTTATTTTCACATTATAATATCAGGGTGGGTCGCAGTGACAAACCTGAAGGTCCGTTTTTCGACTATTTTGGCCATGACCTTGCTGACACAACAAATAATTTCCCCATACTCACCTATGCTTATCGTTTTGCAGGTCATCCCGGATGGGCGGGTGTTGGCCATTGCGGTGTAATCATGGACGGGGAACAGTATTTTATGTTCCACCAGGGACGCCTGGCACCCGATAATCTTATGATGGTATTGCATGTCAGGGAGATATTCTGGACAAGTGACGGATGGCCGGTGGTGTCACCTGAACGCTATGCAGCCGTTCCACAAACGGAAATTGATTACAGGGACATTGCAGGCACATGGGAAATGATCACCCTGAATGAAGTCGTTGATACCGTTGTTCTTTGGCAGGGACAAATACCTCCTGGCGGATGGCATTACGATACCACCATGTTCAATAATCCTGTTGTTGTGAGTTTCACTAAGGATGGTCGTGTTGAAAACCTGACCGGACATAACTGGATCATGGATAAAGGACATCTGTTAATTGAAAGCCGGGAAGGGACAACTGAGTTTATTGTATCAAATGCGTGGGATTGGGAAAGAGAAAACCCGACCATTATAGCAACAGGGATAAATGCCGGTGGCATAGGAGTCTATGGGAAAAAGCTGGAATAAACTATGTACACAAAGGATATACATAAAAAAATATATTTATTCAGAGCTCTCCTGTTAAGTATCATCCTGTTGTGCATATCGGTTATTGTTTCATCAAACGCCTTTTCACAAAATCAAACATATGTGCACGATCCTGTGATGATCAGACAAGATAGCATCTATTATCTTTTCTGTACAGGGTGGGGAGTATCAGTATGGTCATCACCCGATATGATTAACTGGAACAAAAATAAACCTGTATTCAGTAAAGCCCCGGCGTGGGCTTTGAGCCTGATACCCGGATTTAAGGGCCACATATGGGCGCCTGACATTTCCTTTCATAACGGAAAATATTATTTGTATTATTCGGTATCAGCATTCGGTAAAAACACTTCCAGTATAGGAGTGGCTACAAATACAACACTACACCCTGATGATCCTGCATATCGCTGGGAAGATCAGGGTATGGTAATTCAATCGGTGCCCGGCCGCGATCTTTGGAATGCCATTGACCCTAACCTGGCTTTTGATGAAAACAGAACCCCATGGCTTGTATTTGGCTCTTTCTGGAGCGGTATGAAGCTGGTTAAAATGAACGCCGACCTGCGATCGCCTGCTGAGCCCCAGGAATGGTATACCGTTGCCAAACGTGAGCGCCATTATAAAACCGAAGATGCTGATCCCGGGGAGGGCGCTGTTGAAGCCCCTTTTATCTTTAAAAAGGGGAAGTATTATTACCTCTTCTTATCATTTGACTTCTGTTGTCGTGGTATAAAAAGCAATTACAAAATTATGGCGGGAAGATCTGAGAAAATAAAAGGGCCATACATTGATAAGGAAGGCAATCGTCTCGATCAGGGCGGAGGCACACTGGTGTTGAAAGGAGATGAGTCATGGCCCGGTGTTGGGCATAATTCAGCCTATACATTCGATGATAAAGACTTCCTTATCTTTCACGGATATGATGCTTCCGACAACGGGAAATCAAAATTGCTGATTCGTGAAATTCACTGGGATAATGATGGATGGCCTATGGTTTCATTATAGAATTATTGAGCAGAAGAAAGAAGAAAGAACATAGATGAAAGAATAAAGAAAAAGGATTAAAGATTTAAGAATCAATGCTGTTTAGTTAAGCCCGAATTATGTCCCTCTCCCGGAGAGGGCGCAGGGAGAGGATCAAAAAAAATCCTTCACTAAACGACATTGAATCTTAAATCAATTATTATTTTCATAAATAGCAGCTTAAATTAATTAAAATATTTTATTCGAATGGTTAACTCTCAATGTTTATAAGTGTTATAATTAAGTTTTATCGGCTGTAGTTCCTTGCGAGGGTTTAAACCCTCGCAGGGATTACAAAAATGTAAGTAAAAATGAAATAAAGAAATCATCCTGATGATGAGTAATATGCAATGAATCAAACTATAATAAAACCTGTATCATGAATAAAAACAAACTAATCAGCAAAACACTGGCCTGCACAGCAATCATTTTTTTCTCCGCTTCTGTAGTGCCTGCACAGGATGCCAAAATCAAAATTGATATTGAACGTACAATTGGTACAGTGGATAAGAACCTGTACAGTAATTTTGTCGAGCATCTCGGTCGATGTGTTTACGGTGGCATATATGAACCCGGCTCACCCTTGTCAGATGAGGATGGATTCAGAAAAGATGTGCTGGAAGCCATAGAAGGATTGAATGTTACACTGGGCCGCTATCCGGGAGGTAATTTTGTGTCTAATTATCACTGGCTTGATGGTGTTGGATCAAACCGTATTCCACGTATGGAACTGGCATGGGCACGTTTAGAGAGTAATGAATTTGGTACTGATGAATTTATGAAATTCTGTAAAAAGACAGGCATTGAGCCTTATTTTTCAGTGAACATGGGAACAGGATCTATTGAAGAAGCCCAGCAATGGGTTGAATATTGTAATGTTAAAGAAGGCCCGTATTATGCCGAAATGCGTAAGAAAAACGGTTATATTGAACCTTACGGCATTAAATACTGGAGTCTCGGCAATGAAATGGACGGATTCTGGCAGATGGGAGCTCTTACATCTGAAGACTATTGCAAGAAAGCCCGTGAAGCTGCCAAACTTATGCGGCTTACAGATCCTTCCATTAAACTCATTGCTGCCGGTTCTTCAAACTACCGTCCAAATGCTGATCCGAATGAATGGAATGCCACAATATTAAAGGAATTGATTGATGTTGTTGATTATATTGCCCTGCACATTTATGTCGGAAATCCTGATAACAACTATTATAACTTTCTTTCCACTCCGCTTGTAATGGAACAGCGTACACAGATTGTTAAAGGAATGATAATTAAAGAGATGGAAAAAGCCAACAGGGGGAACCGCCCGCCTGTTTATATTGCCTGGGATGAGTACAATGTTTGGTACCGGGCTCGTACAGATGAGTCAATGCAGGGGACAAGGGCGCTGGAAGAGCATTATAATCTTGAAGATGCACTGGTGATCGCATGTTTTCTGAATGGTTTCATCCGCAATGCTGATATTGTTAAAATGGCTAACATGGCCCAGTTGGTTAATGTTATTGCACCTATATTCACAAATGAAACCGGTTTGTTCAAACAAACCATATATTATCCCTTATCTTTATTTGCTAACAATGCACATGGTACCGCACTTGATGTTGCTGTTAATTGTGAAACCTATAATACCGATGAATTTTTTATCGGTCTTGGCGAAAGCAGGACCAGACAAACCGATGTTCCTTATCTTGATGTTTCTGCCACCTATAATAATGGCGAAGTGATTGTCAGTGTGGTTAACCGTAATAAGGATAAACCCATTGCCGCAGACATCATATGCCAGACAGGTGAATATGATGGTATTTTTAATGCGTATGAAGTTAATGGTCCCGATATAAAATCGGAGAATGATTTTGGCAAAGAACCGGTTAAAACTGTAAAAAAACCTGATATTAAGGTAAAAGGGACATCTTTTTCATATGCATTCCCGCCCCATTCCTTTACGATGATCAAAGGAAAAATAAAGAAATAATAGTCAATGTCGTTGAGTTAAGACTGAATTATTTTCCTTTTCAGGAGAGTGTGCAGGGAGAGGACAAAAATAATTCTTAACTTAACGACATTATAATAATAGTGTATATTTAACAATAATAAGAATTATGAAAAATTGTACTTTATTTGTTGTTGTTGGATTATTGTTTTTTTCAGGGTATTCAACAACCTTTGCTCAGTCAGGGAAATCCGGTGAGGCTAAACTGATTGTCAATGCAGATCTTGGAAAAAATACCATCAGCCGTCATATCTATGGTCATTTTTCGGAACACCTGGGCCATTGTATTTATGGTGGTTATTGGGTTGGTGAGGATTCACCCATTCCCAATACAAGAGGTGTCCGGAATGACGTTGTCGCTGCTTTAAAAGAAATACAAATACCCAATCTGCGCTGGCCGGGTGGTTGCTTTGCCGATGAATATCACTGGATGGATGGAATCGGTCCCCGTGACAAGAGGCCTAAAATGGTCAATACACACTGGGGTGGGGTTACCGAGGACAACAGCTTCGGAACACATGAATTTATGGATTTGTGTGAACAACTTGGCACTGAACCTTATATTTGTGGTAATGTCGGAAGCGGCTCCGTGGAGGAAATGTCAAAATGGGTTGAATACCTAACCTTCGATGGTATAAGTCCGATGGCTGAGCTGCGCAGGAAAAACGGTCGTGATAAAGCATGGAAAGTACAATACTGGGCCGTTGGAAATGAGAACTGGGGATGCGGAGGTCATATGACACCGGAGTTTTATGCTGACCAGTACAAGCGGTATGCTACTTTTTGCAGGAATTATGAAGGGAACAGACTGTTAAAGGTTGCCGGAGGTCCCAATGTTGATGATTATAACTGGACGGAGACTCTTATGAAAAAAATTCCGCTCTGGCAGATGTGGGGACTTTCGTTACATTATTATACCACGGATTGGTGGAATAAAGGCCCTGCAACAGGCTTCAGCGAACAGCAATACTTTGAGACACTGGAAAGATGCCTGAATATACCGAAAGTCATTGACAGGCATATCACCATAATGGATAAATATGATCCTGAGAAAAGGGTTGCCCTGGTGGTTGATGAATGGGGCACCTGGTTTAATGTTGAACCTGGTACAAATCCCGGATTCCTGTTCCAGCAGAACACCATGCGTGATGCTTTTGTCGCGGGTATACACCTTAACGAATTCAACAAACGCTGCGACCGGATCAAAATGGCCAATATTGCACAAACCATAAATGTATTACAGGCTCTGATTTTCACAAAAGAGGATAAAATGGTGTTGACGCCTACATACCATGTTTTTAACCTGTATAAAGTGCATCACGACGCCCTGCTCCTTCCGTCTGACCTGACCTGTGACGATTATATACTGGATGGTGAGAATAAACTGTCCGCATTGAATGGTTCAGCATCAAAGGATAAAAATGGTGTGATTCATGTTTCTATTGTAAACATTGACACGAAAAATGACATGATGTTGTCCGTCGATCTAAGGGGAGCAACAGTAAAAAGTGTCAGTGGTAAAATTCTGACAGCTCCTGATATCGGAACATTTAACTCATTTGATGATCCTGATGCGGTTGTAACCACTGATTTTAACAAGGCCAAAATTACAAAGGAAGGTATTTCTGTTAAGATACCGGCAAAATCAATTGTAGTTCTTGAATTAAAATAAGCAACACATTAGCTGTCAGACACCTCAAAGATGTCTGACAGCTTTTTTTTAAAACCACTTTCTAACTTTTTTCCTGTATTGGTCGTAACTTTCTCCGGAAATCCTTCTAATCACCTATTGGTAAAGTAAAATGCACGCAGGTTCCCTTGTTGACTTCACTTTCAATCCATATCTTTCCCCGATGTTTGGAAATATATTCGTGACATATGATTAATCCAAGTCCTGTACTGGATTCTCCTTCTGTTCCCGGCGTTTTCATGACATTGTCTATTTTGAATAATCGTTCCAATGTATCCTTTTCAATGCCAATACCATTATCACGGATCATGATTTCAACAAAATGATCAGTGCTTTCAGCATTTAAAATTTCTATCTTTCCGTGCCGGTTGGTAAATTTTACTGCATTAGAAACCAGGTTTCTGATTACACAGGTAATCATCTGATAATCAGCAAATACTTTAAGGTCCGGGATGGTGTTGCGTACTATGTTAATTTCTTTGTGTTGTGCCTGTTGATCAATTATGCGCAGGCTGTTTTCAAGGATATCATTGAAATTAAAGTTTTCAGGCGTATAGTTAATACGTTCTCTTTGCATCATGGACCATTCCAGGAGGTTTTCAAGTAATTCGTTCATATCCAATGCAATCGTTCTGATCGTCTTTGAATATTCTTCAAGTTTATCCATGCTCAGGCTGTGTATCCGGTCAGCCATATATTTTGAATAACCCAGGAAACCATGCAATGCTCCTTTCAGATCATGGGCAATGATGGAAAAAAGCTTGTCCTTTTCAGCATTTAACTGTTCCAGCCTTTCATATTGCTCTTTTATTTTTAATTCAGCTGCTTTACGCTCTGTTATATCTCGCGCAACACCCTGATAACCTGTAAGATAACCAAGATGATTATAAACCGGATTCGACACTATTTCTGCCCAGAATTTGACGCCATCACGCCTGAATATCTCAATTTCAAAAGCAAAACTGTTTAATGGTTTGTTTTTTCCGGTCAGCTTTTTTTGTTTGGCAATCATCTTTGAGATTGACTCATAGGTTTCCCTTGATATAATGTCAATGAATGAAATAATCTTCATTTCTTCCGGACTGTATCCTAAAATTTTCATTCCGGAAGGACTGAAATAAAGAATATTTGCTTTGTTGTCAGACTGCCATAAAACATCTTTCATGTTTTCAGCCAAAGACTTAAATTTCATCTCTGTCTGCAAAACTTCCTGTTCGTTTATCCATCGGCTCAGGGTGACAGCCGTAACACCGGAGAATCCTTTAAGTTCTTCATCCGAAGGAGGTTTTGTGCCTTTCTTTCCGAAGATCACAGCACTGCCAATAAGGGTTTGTTTATCCTGCAGACTGATGCTGGAAAACCATTCCATTTTAAATGCTTTTTCAAGCAATTTTCCCATAACAGGCGATATTGAGCCAAATGTTAATTCATTGAGTGAGTACATGGTTTTTACCCATTTGGCAAGCATCTCATCATGCATATCCTGACTTAACTTAAAACACATTCCTTCAAGGTTATGGCCGATAAGTTTCATGGCTTTGCTTCGCTGACTCTCCGAAAAGGTAGAATATTGCAATATCAATTCAGACTTTTCCGGATTATATATAGAAATGGTTACAGCAAACGCGCTGAAAATTTTTTTGAGCTCACTGGCTGCAATTATATAGAAGTTTTCAGAAAAAGAAACACGCGAAAGCTTTACAGAATAATCAAAAAGGGCTGATAAAAGCTTGTTTTTTTCATACAGTTCATTTGTGGAATTCTTACCCCGACCGGATAATTCTTCCACCTTCCTCTTTTGTATTTTCATTGTTTTTTAGGGGAACTCTTAATCCTCACCTGATGTTATACTAATATTTAAAGAGATCAGCATAACTGCTGCTTTATGGTTAAAGATAGTTATATTGTATATTTAAATCAATACTATTCTTCATTGATAGAACAGAAATAATGAATAATACACAACAATCCGCATATTTTTCTTATTTTGTGACAGTCAAAGTGATCAAATACTGTAATAAACCATAACAAATGCGTTCTCTTCTCAGGAGAAAAAGTGTCAGCAGCATTCTTAAAAATGAAGGAGCCGGTATTGAAGGTACAATGCTGAAGAAAGATCTGAGTGTTCGTGATCTGACATCACTTGGTATTGCGGCCATCATTGGAGCCGGAATCTATAGCACCATTGGCAATGCAGCTACATCGGGCGGACCTGCCGTTTCACTGTTATTTGTGATGACGGCCATAGTATGCGGGTTTTCAGCTTTGTGTTATGCTGAATTTGCTTCAAGGATTCCTATGAGCGGAAGCGCATACACATATGCATATGCCAGTTTTGGTGAGCTTGTTGCGTGGATTATTGGCTGGGATCTGATCATGGAATATTCAGTCGGAAATATTGCCGTGGCCATTTCGTGGAGCGATTATTTCTCGGCAGCCCTTAACAGTATGGGTGTCCACATGCCGGAATTTCTTGGCATGGATTACCGTACAGCATGGCATGGATTTAAGGAAGGGTCACAAATGATAGCTTCAGGCTATGAAATAAATCATTTTTCATATACAATCAGGGAAGGTTATCTTGCCTGGACACAGGCTCCCCGTATAGCAGGTTTGCCCTTTATTATTGATTTACCGGCCGTGATGATCACTTTTTTTATTACATGGCTGGTTTTCGTTGGCATACATGAATCAAAAATGGCATCCAATATCTTTGTATTGATCAAACTCATTATCCTGCTGGTTGTCATCGGTGTTGGAGCATTCCTTGTGAAACCGGGCAACTGGCAACCCTTCGCTCCAAATGGTTTTTCTGGCATGATGAAAGGCATATCGGGTGTGTTTTTTGCCTACATTGGTTTTGACGCTATTTCCACTACAGCAGAAGAATGCAAAAACCCGCGGAGAGATATACCCAGAGCGATGATATATGCACTTGGAATAGCTACGGTACTGTATATAGCTGTTAGTCTTGTGCTCACAGGTATGGTACATTACTCCGAGCTTGGAGTGGGTGATCCGATGGCTTATGTTTTTCAGAAATTTCAGTTGACACGGTTATCAGGCGTAATAGCTGTTAGCGCTATTGTTGCCATGACCGGAGTATTGCTGGTTTTCCAGGTCGGCCAACCGCGTATTTGGATGAGCATGAGTCGTGACGGTTTATTGCCCCCTGCATTTTCAAGAATACACAAGCGTTTTCGAACCCCCGCTTTTGCAACAGTTTTAACGGGAATAATTGTAGCGATACCAACATTTTTCGTTAGCTTAACTGAAGCAACTGATCTTGCAAGCATTGGAACAATATTTGCCTTTGTGTTGGTTTCAGGAGGTATTCTGCTGATCGGCAACGATAAAAACAATACGGGCAAAGGTTATAGAATTCCGTACCTTAACAGCAGATACTATCTGTTACCACTGTGGGTTATTGTTCTTGGCGCAGCTCTTTTAATAAGTTATCCCGGGAAAGATCTTTTTAGTGAACTCATCACTTCGATTACCCGTTTTCCTTCTGTTTTTGTTGCCAACCCACCTGTGGGCATTTTTATCATAGTGGCCGTCTTATTTAGTTTGTTAAGCATAATAAAAAAGTTATCGCTGATACCGGTTATCAGTGTTCTTGCAAATCTGTATCTGATGACAGGACTGGGCAATCATGCCTGGATGCGGTTCGGGATATGGCTGGCAATTGGCTTGCTGATATATTTCTTATATGGTTACAGGAAAAGCCTGATGAATCAGAAATAATTCAACTGAGGTATATTTCTGATGCCATCCCACCTAATAAACGATTACCTTTTGCTTAAAAACCATGTTGTTATTGTTCAATTTTACAAAATATATACCACCTGATGGAAAAAGACTCTTCTTCAACTCGATTTCATAAATTCCCGATGTATGATGCCTGTTTACCAGATTACCCAATCTTCTCCCTGAAACATCAAAAACAGAAATATCTACGAAATTTTCCTTTGTAACAGAATAGGCAAGCTTTGCATAACCTTCCACCGGATTGGGGTAAACATACAAAGGCTTTATATTCCATTCACCGACTTCCCTGACGCCAGAAATGTAAAAGCTGTCTGCAATCAATCCTTGTGATACAAGCCAGTTCTGACAATCTCTCGGCCAGTTGGCCAGGTCAGATGTGCCGGCCTTGCAGATTCCTACACCATGTCCGCCGTTTATATATATGTTCAATTGCGAATTTATCCCGGCATCTCTGAGCGCCTGATCAAAACGTTCACAATTTCCCCTGTTTACACCATAATCGTCAGCGGCCCTGGCCATAAAGGTAGCCGGTGTATTGGTCTTGACCTGTTTTTCCGCTGAGAACTCATCCAGCATTTCCTGTGTATATTCCTTTCCCAACAGGTTTTCTCTTGACCCGATATGCGTAATTGACGAATCCATGCTGATTACAGGGTACAACAATACCATAAAACCCGGTCTTGCACTTATCGAATCCATGGCTGCAACGGGGGTATAGACCTGCTTGTTAAAATCAGTACCCAGGCAGGCAGCCAAATGACCTCCGGCTGAGGCCCCCATAATGCCGACTTTTGATGTATCAATGCCCCAGGTGGCTGCATTCATTTTTATATATCGCATGGCCCGCTGGGCATCCTGCAGAGGCACATACCTGCTGTCAAAATGCTTGTCTACAGGAAGCCGGTATTTGAGAACAAAAGCAGTTATCCCAAGCTGGTTATACCATCGTGCAATATCACATCCTTCTACATCGTATACTACACGCTGGTATGCACCTCCGGGACAAAGAATAATGGCAGTGCCGTTCGGATTTTCAGGCACAAAAGGTGTTATGGTAGGGATGGTAATATGTTCAATCGCCCTGTCACTGGTGCAGGTGCCGGAAAGCGACCTGTATGTTACTTTTTCCTGGATGGTGAGGGTATCTGAACCAGGACCTGTGCTGTCCCAAATGCTTATCTGGTCAGGATCATCAGCTTTAATTGTTGCACTCTGAGATAAAATGATACTGATAATAAATACAGAAGAAAAAAAGAAATGGAGAGTGTGCTTTTTCATATTTTTATATTTTTAAAGAATACCTTTAAATATAATCAATAATATCTAAATTGCTGAAAGAAATCAGCATCAGAATAAAGAAAGACCTGCCAGTGTCAGTCGGTGTTGAAAGACCTGTCAGTGTCTGATATACCGCATATCTTATGTTTGTTAATTCACCTTCAAATCAATAAATAACTTCACTCTCATGCAAAAGAAAGCATTAAAAAACCTGATCCTGTTATTGTTGTCTGTATGTCTTGTATTCTCTTACAAGACATCAGCGCAACTGCCCCGCCTGATCCTCAACGAAGTATATGTCGACTTTGCTGTAGGTGTTGACAATCCCCTGGTAAAAACCAAATTCAATGTCTATGATCCTGTCGGTCCCACCATGGAACAATTCGACAAGAATGTTAAAATTATGCATGAGCTGAACATAGAAACATACAGGATTGAGCTGGGGTGGGGAAGAAGGTATTCGGGTTTCGGCCTGAACAGGATGATTGACGGGACGGCTGAACACCTGACCTATAATTTTGAACCCCTCGATCATATGATCCGCGAATTGAAAAAACAAAATATCCTCATGCATGGAGCATACTGTTATTGCCCGTTTCCTCTGCAGGATACCTCCATTGATAAATATCGCGATTCCAGGGCCCCGAATAACATCGATAAATGGAAGGAGATCATTACCACTGTGGCAAAGCATTATGTTGATCTCGATATGCCTTTTGGCGTTGATGAAGTCTGGAATGAAGCAGACGGGCTTTATATTTTTTATTCAGGCACAGAAAAGGAATTTCAGCAGGTCTATAAATCAACGGCAGAGGCGGTGTTATCAGCAAACCCCGATGCCACTATCGCCGGACCGGCTTCAGCACCCGAACTCGTATGGCATCGTTCATTTCCTGAATTTGTTGCCTGCGAAAAGCTGCCCATGGATATGTTTACCTTTCATCATTATGGCAGTGCCGAGCTTGCGCTGAATTCCATTGATAAAGTTGCGGCCAGTCTTGACCGGTTTCCTCATTTTAAAAACACTTCAATGGTTATGGATGAATGGCATTCAGCCGACCTTATTGAACCCTGGTGTCGCGATGATGATGTCAGAAGCACATATGAGGGCGCAAGTCAGTTGCTGCACGACTTTTCAATTCTGCTGACACGCCCTGAATTAACCTCTGTAAGCTGGGCCTGGTATATGGATCCAACGCGGGCAAAGGCTACCTGTATGGGACTCATCACAGGCGATGGCCATCGAAAGGCTGTATTCAATGCCTGGAAAATATATGGCAATATGCCGGTTGACCGGAAACAGGTTAAATCAATCGGACCTTTGGAAGCTCTGGCGTCCGCAGATGATCATAATACAGGCGTGGTGATCTGGAATCCCGACCCTTACCGCAGACGTATCGATGTACATCTCCATAATATTCCTTTCAGCAAAGGCAATGTGCGCATCTACCGTATCGATTCTCTGCATGCCAGCTGGGGTGACGGTGCAGAAGAAAATCTGGTTCCTGTTGAATCATTTAATAACATTGATTTAACAAATTGGTCATGGCTTGATCATATAATACCCGAACATGGCATTATCTATATTGAAGCAGATGATAATTCAGGACTGTCGGAATTAACTCCTGTGGATGTTGCTGATGTCATTAAGGTTAATCATTATTATCCTGAACGCGGAACAACATCTTATGCCGATTTTGACCGGAAGACATGGATAGCGCGTTTGGGTATGGGCGGCGATACCGATGCCGACCAGGAGGTAGGTGTGCTGGCTGACAGATTGCCTGATGTTATGACGGCAAATATAACTGTTGAAGGTGATTTGCAGAAACTTGACAGGAACAGTCTGTTGGGGATTCGTGTGGATTATCAGATTAATGGATCATACAAAAAATCAGTTTTGTTTCATGGCCCCTTTGAGGGCGTCGACCTGTATAACAAAGATAGGGATGTCGCATTTCCATGGGGAACTCAAAAACAGGCTGATTTTGCAGTGGCTGTTGAAAACCTGGCTGATTTTCAGTTAATGCTTAAGGAGAATGCTCCGGCCGGTTGGAAAGGCAAAGCCCATATCTCCTTTATCATGCAGAACACAGGACCAGGAACACGGACTAAAATTATGTTAAAGAAGCATGAAGGCTGAAGTTTTAAACAGTTAACATTACGGCAGGGTCTTTTTGGTATGAATATTGAACTATAAGGTTTAATATTAACCATATCACCGTTTATAAATTGTTTTCGCGTATTTAACATGAACTGAACCTTATATATACATTAATGAAAAACTGTTATGAAAAGAATCATTGTTTTCATGAGCATTATGACCGGTTTCTTTAATGTTTCCGCTCAGCTGGCAAAAGAATATGCTTTTAATGATCAGGCTTCTGTTAATATACATATGGTCAGACTTGAAATTTCGGGTAAGAAAATATGTGTGGTTAACAGGAATGACAGTATTTCTTATGAATGTGTTTTTTATAATTCTGATTATTCAGAATATAAAACCGTGAGCATTAACCTTGGACCTCTTTTTATAGTATCGGATTATTGTTTTCCATCATTGGATGTCAGCTATATTGCTGAGAGTGTTTTCGATCAGGATCCCGATATTGATTTGCTCTGTCAGCTTACATATTATGATGGAGAAGATGCAGAATATGCACAGGTGGTTGTCTTTAATGAGGACGGCAGTGCACTTTTCACATCGGATGTCGTTAACTCCAATGCCTGGCTTATAAATTCCTCATTGGCCAATTCTTCGTTGATTTCTTCCCTTACAAATACCGGTGATGGCGCAAAAATGATCCTGGATGTATATTATTTCAATGATGGTTTGTTCAGCTATGATGTGTATGATCTTCCGGGAATCCTGCCTTCTTTTGCGACAGAGCACCAGCTTACAGGGGAATCAGTTGCTGATTGCCTGCGTGCATACCCTGTCCCTTCTGATGAATATGTTAATATAGATTATAAACTGGCAGGTGATCAGCAGGCCGGCTTTATTGTAATCACCGATGAACTGGGAAGAACAGTTCAAAGGGTGCGTGTTACAACAAACCGGGGAACCATAAGAGTGCCTCTTGCCAGTTATAAAACCGGACCCTATTTATACAAGGCAAATACCAGCCGGGGAGTTTCGAGATCAGGTAAAATGATGATTGTTAAGTAGAAACACTTAAGGTATGCCTGGAAAATGATCGACAAACCGGATTTTAAAGTCAGGGAAATGCTCGACAAACTGCACTTTAAAATCGGGAAAGTTGTCCACCAGCTCCCATTCGCCGCATTCATCAGGAAAGTTATCAACAATTTTCACTTTCAGATCAGGAAAATGCTCAACTACCTGTACCTTAAAGTCAGGAAAGTGCTCAACAATTTTGACTTTCCCATATAATCTGATCTCTTTGCAGGAGCAGTCAGGTTTTAACGGTTCATCACCGGCAGAAAGCAAAACACATGCTAACAAAATGAAACAGAAAGGCCTTTTCATGACACATGGTCTTTTTATGTACCAGACACAAACCGTGCCAGAAACCGGATTAACAATTCTTTTAAGATAGAGCCTTATGTGTTGTTTTCATGTCTGGTACCATTGATTTTTAACAGTTTAAAGATATCAACAACAAAAATCGGTATCAGTGACATCAATATCACAGTAATCCAGTGTTTTCCATCCATAATGGTTAAACTAAAGGCTTCACGCACAGGTGGAATGAGCAATACAATCAAAGCCAGTCCGGTAGATGCTGCTATTGCTCCGATAAGCGGTTTATTTTTCAGGGGGCTTATTGCCAGGGAGGACCTGGTGTTGGAATGCAGATTCCGTACATGAACCAGTTGGGCAAACATCAGGGTGGCAAAGGCCATGGTCTGACCGAGTATCAGACCACCATCCTTTAATCCTATGATAAAGGCTGCCAAAGGAATAGAACCGATCATAATGCCCTGGTAAATAATCCTCCATACCATTCCACGGGTCATAAAACCTCTTTTTGATTTGCGGGGTTTTCGTTTCATAATGCCTTCTTCGGCAGGATCAACACTCAGAGCCAGTGCAGGAAGGCTGTCAGTAACCAAATTAACCCAAAGGATGTGAATCGGGAGCAATGGTGTTCCCAGGTTAAAGACAGAGGTAACCAAAAGCAGAAATATTTCGCCTACATTGGTTGACAACAGGAACTGTACGGCCTTGAGAATATTATCAAAGATCCTTCTCCCTTCTTCAACAGCGGATACAATGGTTGCAAAATTGTCATCGGTAAGCACCATGTCGGCTGCTCCTTTTGCAACATCGGTTCCGACGATTCCCATGGCTGCGCCGATGTCTGCCTGTTTAAGGGCAGGAGCGTCGTTAACGCCGTCACCGGTCATGGCAACTACTTCATCATGCTTCTGCCATGCTTTTACAATACGAACCTTATGTTCAGGGGATACCCTGGCATAAACTGCGTATCGGCTAACGTTAGCATTTAATTCTTCATCATCGATCTTTTCAAGTTCAGATCCTGTAATAGCCAGGTCGCCGTCATGGTATATGCCAATTTCCCGGGCTATAGCCAGGGCTGTACTTTTATGATCGCCTGTAATCATAACAGGTCTGATCCCCGCAGTTCCGCATTTGGCCACAGCGTCAATCACCTCTGGTCTGGCCGGGTCGATCATTCCCAGCATACCGATAAAAACAAGGTCACTCTCAAGTTCTCCGATTGTTACATTCCGGGGCTCTTCAGGCAGGTCTTTATAGGCCATGGCCAGGACCCGCAAGGCTGAACCTGCCATGGACTCATTGGCTTCTCTTATCAGTGCTTTGTCTTCTTCCGTGATTTTGCGAATGTTGCCACTGATAACAATTCTATGAGACACGGCAAGCAATTCTTCCAAACCACCTTTCACATTGATACGGGTACTTTGTTCATCCAAACGGTTAACAGTTGTCATCCGTTTCCGTTCGGAATCAAAGGGTATCTCTGCAACACGTGGATATGATTTTTCAATGATGTCTTTGTCTATGCCGTATAAAGAACCAAAATCAAGAAGGGCTGTTTCAGTCGGATCTCCTATATATTCCAAGTTTCCGTCGTCATCTCTTTTCATTCTGGCATCAACACATAATACAGAAATAGAAAGCAGCCTGTTCTCTTCATCGTTGAGAACAGTAGCAGGAGAGTTTCTGTTGATATGGTCGTGCTTATGGTTGACATACGCTTCAACAACTGTCATTTTGTTTTGTGTGAGTGTTCCGGTTTTGTCAGAACAGATAACAGTTGCGCTGCCCAGTGTTTCAACCGATGGAAGTGTGCGTATGATGGCATTTCTTTTTACAAGTCGCTGCACACCAATAGCAAGAACAATGGTTGAAACGGCTGGTAATCCTTCCGGAATGGCAGCAACGGCAAGGCTTACGGCAGTCATAAACATGCTTAATATTGAATTGCCATAAAGAACACCTACGATAAATATGACAGCACAGATAATCAATGCTGCAATACCCAATACTTTGCCCAGTTGTTCAAGACGTCGGCTCATAGGAGTTTCTGTGTCTTCAACCTGCTGAAGCATGTCAGCAATTTTACCCACCTCGGTCTGCATGCCGGTTGCAATAACAATACCACGGCCACGGCCATATGTAACCATACCACTTGAAAAAGCCATGTTGGTTCTGTCACCTAGCGGGACATCATCCGCCGAAAGCTTTCCCGCACTTTTTTCTACCGGAACTGATTCTCCTGTAAGAGAAGACTCCTGAATTTTCAGGTTCACTGCTTCGATCAACCTCAGGTCAGCAGGTATAATATCGCCGGTGTCTAAAACAACAACATCACCCGGAACCAGTTCACGGCTTGGAATCTCGGCTATAGAGCCGTTTCTTAACACTTTTGATATCGGTGCAGCAAGGCTTTTGAGAGCTTCAAGCGATGATTCAGCTTTCTTTTCCTGAAAAGC
This sequence comes from Bacteroidales bacterium, assembly GCA_016934055.1. Taxonomy (GTDB): domain Bacteria; phylum Bacteroidota; class Bacteroidia; order Bacteroidales; family UBA10428; genus UBA5072. The sequence continues at coordinate 51,198 of JAFGTR010000133.1, forward strand.
TCCAACTAATGCATTCAACATCAGAATGCCCAGGATTACAAAGGTGTCAAGCAGTCCCTCACCTTCCAAAATGCCAACAACACCCGATATAGCGGCAGCAATCAACAATATGATGATCATAAAGCTTTTAAACTGGGCGACGAACATTTTGAAAAAGCTTTTCTTTCTCTTTGTTTCCAGTTGATTTAATCCGTATTCTTCAAGCCTTTGCCTGGCATCTTCAGAAGTCAGTCCTGTAGTATCGTTGGTTTTAAATTGAGAGAGAATTTCCTCAACATCCTTATTATAAAAATGAGCCATACAAGTATTTGGTTTTTTAAGCATTCATGCGGCAACAAACTTAATGAATTATCTCATGGTATAATTCACATCACAGGAGAAAACAATCGTGCAATTCTTTCTGCCAGCTTGATATATACCGGACGCATTTTCCATTCGTCATAGCTTACATTTTTAGCATGAAGTATATCGTTATAAAATACATTGCTCATATTTTCAGAAAATTTCATATTATAAATGATAGCGTTAACTTCAAAATCAAGATTAAAACTTCGGTGATTCATATTAGCAGTTCCTATAACGGCGAAAGAATTATCAATGACCATAGTTTTTGCATGAATGAATCCTTTTTGATAGAAATATATCTCAACGCCTGATCTCATAAGTTCTCCGTAATATGATCGTGCTGCTGCGTTAACTATTTTTGAATCGGATTTATCGGGAACCAGTATTTTTACAGAAACACCCCCAAGGGAAGCCATTTTAATTCCATCGATAATGCTGCCACCGGGTATGAAATATGGCGTCGTGATGAGAATTTCCTTTTTGGCCATTGTAATGGCTCTCAGTAAAGATAACATTATTGTGGAATTGGGAGAATCGGGTCCGCTTGAAGCAATCTGAACATAAACTTTTTTTCCCGGCCTTTGTTCAATATCGAAAAGAGTACGTTCAGGTTCAAGTTTCTGCCTCGAACAAAAGTTCCAGTCGCACAGAAAAATATGCTGCAAAATTAGGATGCCGGGTCCGTCGATGCGCAGATGTGTGTCACGCCAGTAAATTTTCTTTTTATCCTCAGGTTTGTTAATATATTTGTCGGAAACGTTTATACCTCCTGTAAAACCTGTTTTCCCGTCAATGATGATTATCTTTCTGTGATTTCTGTAATTTATACGGTTGGCAAAATACATGAGTCTGATACGGTTAAAAGGATATGCTTCAACACCGCCCTCCCTCAACTCTTTTACCAGTTTCTTGCGAATGGACCGGCTGCCAAAATCATCGTAAATGAAACGTACCTTAACACCTTCACGGGCTTTTTCTATAAGAACATCCTTGATCATATTGCCAACAATATCGTTTTCATAAATATAATACTCAAGGTGGATATGTTTCTGTGCTGACTTCAGGGCCTCAATGACTTCGGGGAATTTTTCCTCGCCGTTAATGAGGAGCTTCACAAGGTTACCATTGGTAAGCGGACTTAAATTATCACGAAGCAACAGGTTAACCAGGCCTTCTTCATTGCCAACGCCATCTGCATCCAATGCCAGGTTTTTTTTAGTTGATGCAATGATCCTTTTATTCAGGTCTTCAAACCTCTTTTCATCGGTAATTAACTTCTTGCTGTAAATAATACGTTTGCGGTAGTTGATTCCAAACATGAAATAAAACAGCATACCACCAAAAGGGACAAAGACAACCAATAAAAGATAAGAAATCGTTTTACTGGTATTTCGCGTATCATATATAATACGCAGACAAACCAGCACCAGTATAATACCGTAGAGGATTTCCAACAGTAAAACCCAGTTCATGCTGCGTGATATAATAAGACAGGAATCAATCCGGTAATTAATTTACAGAGATATATTGTTTTTGACTTTTCCCAAATCCACTATTTGTTTTCTATATTCGTAATATGAATTTAAGTGAAATTAATGTTTTTATCCCGTAATTTTTAATTCAAAATTAAGAGTTAGTGTTTTTAAACATCAAATTGATCCATCAATCATGTTAAACAATAACAAGTTGAAACAAATTTTAATAGTAGTTCCCGGAATTTTACTGTCACTGACATTGTATGCATTTACTGATAAAACGGGGGAGTATCCCCGGTACAATCAAAAGCGGGAATTGCGCTATGAGCCTTATGGCAAAGGTTTTATTATTACCAACGGGATAAAAAGGTTTAACCGTGCTTTATATGGAACCAACACAGGATTTCGTGTTGAAGCTGGTGATCTGCCAGAGTTCGCATTGTATATGCCTCGCATGGGAGGTACTCTTCGTCTGGGTTTAATCCGGTCTGATTCATCAAAATGGTTGATTAATGCTGAAAACATATCAGCTTGTTATGAAAGCGGGAGTATGACATATCTGATTGAAGATCCATTTCTTTCAGAAGGAAAGCTTCATCTGAAACTGCTGGCTATGGCCGATGCCGATGGTCTCATTCTGATGATAAAGGGAGACAGGATGCCGGACAATCTGGAGCTGTTCTGGACATTTGGTGGCGCCAGTGGTAAAAAATTTTTCCGTGAAGGTGACCTGGGAGCAGATCCTGAATCAAGTTTCTTTCTCATCCCTGAGAATTGCATGAGCAACGAATTTTTTATTTCCGGCAATACCTTTGACCTGTATTATGGCCAGGGTAAAATACCAGCAAATAAAGGAGATACTGAAAACAACACTGAATCTTCTCCCGGGGAAAGTGAAGCCACCCGTTTAAAAAGCAAGTATCACCTGTTCGGAATTGTACCGGTAGATTCTGAAATACGATTAAGCGATGCTTCGAAACAGGAAAATCCGCTTCAGTTATTTCATTCAGAAAATGAAGAAACCCCTGTAATATCAGGACGTTTAAAACCTGCGGATGAAACATGTTATTTTGTCATACTGAATCCTGATACAAAAAAAGAGCCCGGATATGACAATATAGCACTGCTGTTTGATCAGGCTGAAACAGCAAGAAAGGTAATTGCCGGTCAGATTGAGATCAAAACTCCTGATCCATATATCAACGCGGTTGGTGCAAGTCTTTCAACAGCTGCTGATGCTGTTTGGGATGGTCAGTCGTTTATGCATGGTGCAATTGCCTGGCGTATGCCATTGCATGGCTGGCGGGGTGCTTATGTTGCTGACTGCCTTGGCTGGCATGACCGGGCAAAAACACATTTCCGGGGTTATTTCAAGGCGCAATACACCGAACCTGAATCCGGACCCAGTGTTCCGGATATAAAAACACACCTGGCCCGGCAAAAAGAAGAAAAGGGTACCGCTCTCTTTACCAATGGCTATATCAGCCGGAGGCCCGGTAAGCTGAGCGAACCGCACCATTACGATATGAACCTAGTGTTTATATCACAATTGTTATCACATTTTCGCTGGACTGGTGATGTGGATTTTCTGCGTGAATGCTGGCCGGTATTGGAACGCCATCTGGCCTGGGAAAAAAGATGCTTTGATGGCAATAATGACGGGCTGTATGATGCCTATGCCAGCATTTGGGCCAGTGATGCCCTTCAATACAGTGGTGGAGGCGTTACACATTCTTCCGCTTATAATTACCAGGCTAACCTGATGGCTGCTGAGCTGGCATTGCTAATAGGCAAAGACCCGTCGCCATACCTGGCAGAAGCAGAAAAAATTAAAAACGCTGTAAACAAACAACTGTGGATGCCTGAAAAAGGTTGGTTTGCCGAGTATAAAGATCTGCTGGGTAATCAACTGGTTCATCCCTCTGCCGGTGTATGGACAATTTATCATGCCATAGATGAAGGACTGGCTGATCCGTTTCAGGCATACCAGTCAACACAATATATCGATAAACACATTCCGCATATTCCTGTTGAAGCAGAAGGACTGGAATCTCAGAAATACTACACCCTTGCCACCACCAACTGGATGCCTTATACCTGGTCGATCAACAATGTTGCGCTGGCTGAGGTATTGCATACTGCACTGGCATACTGGCAGAGCGGACGGAACCAAAAAGCATTCGAACTTGCCAAAAGCAGCTTTATGGATTATATGTTCCTGGGAAACAGTCCGGGTAATTTTGGACAACTTTCATTTTACGACGCCTTCAGAGGTGAATTATACCGTGACTTTGCCGATCCTGTGGCCATGGCCGCCCGTACGCTTGTGGAAGGTCTGTTTGGCATTTTGCCCGATATGATCAATCATAAGCTGACTATTAAACCGGGCTGGCCATCAGATTGGGAACATGCATCAATAGAAACACCTGATATTCAGTTAAATTATCAAAGAGAAGATTATACAGATAAATATCAAATCATCTCTCGTTTTCCAAAGGATATCATGTTAAATCTGGTTTTATTTGCCCGCTATGATAAAATCAGGTCGGTAACTGTAAACGGAAAAGAAATAAACTATAAGGTGGATGGGAATGCGATTGGAAATCCGGTAATTATTATTGAAACCGAAATCAGCAATAAAGCAGAGGTCAGAATCCGGTGGAAAGGTTCGGAAATCGAAGTGCCTGTAATACATGATTTTTATGCCCAGGGTGATATTATGGATATTCAGCTGAAATTAGCATCTGTTCTTGATATTTATGATCCTCAGAAGATATTGAATATAACGCGCCGGAATGAAAAAAATCTTTCAGCAGGTTTAAAAGGGGAATTGGGACGGAAAACGGCTTTCCTGAAATTAAAGCAAAATAATTTGGTTTGGTGGCAGGCTGTTTCGTTTGATCTGTTCCCGCCTGTTCAATTTATCTATGAAGAACTGCAGCCAAAAGATAAACTGGCTTTTAAAATTCAGAATAACTTGTCGAAACCCTTGATAGGGAGATGGTCTGTTGGATCTATGAAAGAAAGCATTGAAATTCCACCCGCATCAATATCCGGTCTGATTATCGTTTCCGACGGACTGATTCCCGGAAGTAACAAAGCAGAGTTTTACGAAAACCATAATACAATTGCAGAAAACATAATCAACTGGAATATTTCCGCTGATGCTAAAGCGGCTTATGAAAAACTCGATATATCCTCAATGTTTAATGACCGTGTAACCAACATCTTCAAGGAACAGTATTATTCCCCTCGTTCGCCTTACCCCACCTTGAGTATTCCTGTGCAGGGAATCGGAGACTGGTGTTCATTCAGTGAAATGGAAGAAATAGATGATTCCGGGTTGCGCGTGGAAGCCGGTTCTGAAGGAATAATTACTTCACCGCAGGGCATCCCGTTTTTTACACCGGGTGAAGAGGACAAAAACATTATTTTTACTTCAAAGTGGGACAATTATCCCGATTCAGTTATACTGCCAGTCTCCGGGAAGGCCTCGCATATTTATTTGCTGATGGCAGGTTCAGCCCATCACATGCAGATAAATATGATAAATGGACGATTTGAGGTTAGATATGCTGATGGTTCCGTGGATTTACTGTCCCTTAAAAGTCCGGAAAACTGGTGGCCGATAGAGCAGGATTATTATGAAGATGGTTTTGCTTTTAAAGTCAATGCTCCGCAACCACTGCGGTTGTATCTGAAAACAGGCGAATGGCACCTTGATTCGTATGATATTTTGTCAAAAAACAAGACTATTCGGATTGATGGCGGCGCTGCTTTATTGCTGGATTTGCCGTTGAATCTGAACAAAGAACTGGCTGCTCTCAAATTGGAAACGAACACCAACGATGTTGTCATTGGCTTAATGGCTGTAACTTTGAGAAGAAACTAAACTGTTATCACAGAGTAATCTCATACTGCAATCCATTATCTTACCCCTAACTTTAAATTTTCAAATATAAACCTCTATCAGAGCCAACTCTTTTTAAACTATTTATCAAATTAATGGTTTTGAATAATTTCTCCATAGTCCTAAATATGTTTTAACTTTACTGTTTGGTTAATTATTCCTTAGGCTCTTGATGTATTGAAAATATACATCAGAAATATGGTCTGCATACGTTGCCAAATGATAGTATTGAGTAAACTTGAAAAGCTCGAATCGAATTTTATTGATGTAAAAATCAGAGAAGACAACATAATTGGTGATATACCACCTGAAAAGTTGAAGCAACTGGATGTTGCATTAAAAAAATCCGGACTGCAATTGATGGATAATGAAAAAGTATTCAGGTCGAAACCATTTCTCACTTTGACATTTTTATTCAGATTAATGATGGCTGTGCAGAAGTATTAATTGATGAAAAATACAATAGTTAAAAACAAAAAGAGCGAATTATAGAGTGTGTATTTACACAAATAATGTTGATGTTATCCTTTAAAGAAGATATACTTCTTAGTGGACATAGTATTTAATAAAAATAAACAAATGAAGATTGCTTTTATAGGCACATACCCTCCAAGAGAATGCGGCATTGGTACTTTTACACGTGACCTGTTTAATTCAGTTGTAATCAACAATAAAAAAACCGGATTTTCGAATGATGGTTTTGTTGTGGCATTAAACGATTTCACTAATAATTATGAATATCCTGAAGAGGTAAAACTAACAATCAGGCAGGAACACCAGGAAGATTATATACAGGCTGTAAAATTTATCAATCTTAGTGGCGCAGACATTTGCGTGCTCGAACACGAGTTCGGTATATTTGGTGGTCAAAATGGGATATATATATTACCCTTATTGCACCGATTGGAAGTTCCGCTCATTGTTACGCTGCACACCTTACTTAAAGCACCATCCTATAATGAAAAGGCTGTATTACAGGAAATCTGTAAAATGGCAAGTCAAATAGTGGTAATGAGCCATAAAGCCATTGATTTTCTCGTTAATATTTATGACGTTCCGGAAGAAAAAATTGCTTTTATAGAGCATGGTGTTCCTGACCTTGAATTCAGTGTTGAAAAATCAAAAAATGAGTTTAAGCTTGAACAAAAAAAAGTACTCATGACATTTGGCTTTATTAGCCGTAATAAAGGCATTGAAACAGTAATCAGAGCTTTACCAAAAGTGATTGAAAAACATCCAAATGTGATTTACTTGGTATTAGGCAAAACCCATCCCAATGTTTTGAGACACTCAGGCGAAGAGTATCGAATATTTTTAATGCGCCTGGTCAAAAATCTTCAATTGGAAAATCAGGTGGTTTTTTTGAATGAATTTATCGATGTTAAAGACCTGTTTAAATACTTGTCGGCTACCGATATTTATATTACGCCTTATTTAAATGAGGCTCAAATAACAAGTGGTACACTTTCGTACGCGATAGGCGTGGGATCGGCGGTAATTTCAACACCCTACTGGCATGCCTCGGAATTATTGGCTGATGGCCGGGGAAGGCTGTTTAACTTCAATGATTCAGATGAATTAACCACTATCTTAATGGAACTTCTGGACAATCCTGATGAGTTAAATATGCTTAAACACAAAGCCAGGGCATATGGTATGAGAATAACATGGCCAAAAACAGGTGAAAAATATGTTGCACTTGCAAAACAAATTATTCAACAAGGGATTGTGGAACTGGTAAAAAAAGACACCCTGTTTGATTCACTTATCCTGCCTCCATTTTCGCTTACCCATATTAATAGACTTACAGATGATACAGGTATTATTCAACATGCCAAGTTTGGTGTTCCAAACTTAAAGGAAGGTTATTGCCTTGATGATAATTCACGGGCTTTATTAATGGTATTAATGGCATACAGGCAAATGAAGGATGTTCGTGCTCTTGAATTATCGCCTGTTTATTTGAGCTATATCCATTATATGCAAAATAAGGATGGTACTTTCAGAAATTTTTTAAGTTTTAGCAGAAACTATCTTGATGAGCTTGGTTCTGAAGATTCTTTCGGACGTACTATTTGGGCGCTGGGATATTTAATGGGCAATGCCCCCAATGATGCTTATTACCAAACGGGCCGGTTGTTGTTTTTTAATGCTGCCCCTAATTTTGAAAAATTAAAATCAATTAGAAGTATTGCGAATACTATGATTGGGATTTGTTATTATCTTAAAACAAATCCCATGGATGATTCTATGACAGAAAGGCTACGGAATATGGCCCACAAACTGATTACAGAGTACGAAAAAAACGAATCTGATGATTGGAAGTGGTTCGAATCGCTGCTTGCTTATGATAATGGCATATTGCCTTTGGCGCTTCTACATTCGGCAGAAATCCTGAACGAGGATAAAGTATTGGAAGTAGCTATAAATTCCATGCAGTTTCTTACTGACCATACACTTAACGATAATTACCTGTCAATAATCGGTAACGAAAAATGGTACATGAAAGACGGTGAACGCTCCACATTCGCGCAGCAACCTATTGATGCTATGGCCATGGTTTTAATGTATCACCGGGCTTTTCATGTAACTAAAGATAAAGAATACCTGAACAAACTGTATACTTCATTTTTATGGTTTCTGGGTGAAAACGATCTTAGAATGAGTTTGTACGATTTCGAAACCAAAGGTTGTTGCGATGGCTTTGAGAGTTATGGGGTGAACCGTAATCAGGGAGCCGAAAGCTCACTGGCCTATTTAATTTCTCATCTAACGGTTTTGCAGGCCTATGAAGAATTTAATTATAGGAATTAAACTTCAAAAATGTTAATCACCAGGTATCAAAATAACCCTATTCTTACCAAGAATGATTTACCATATCCGGTGGCCACAGTGCATAATGCCGCTGTGGTTAAGCATGATGGAAAGGTTTTCGTTAATTACAGAAGCCGATTATAGAAATGTGGTCATATTCCCCGAAAAATTCAACGGGCTTTGTGCCAGGTTGGATCGCCCGCATTCTGAGATATCGCCATGGTCCGTATGGATAACATATTCACCCGACATTAAATATTGGGGCGAATTGAAACTAATCATGAAACCCATGCCGTACCATTGGGATGAGATGAAAATAGGCCCGGGAGCGCCTCCTGTGAAAACGGCCCGTGGGTGGTTACATATTTATCATGGTGTTTTCCCCACCTTGGATGGATGTATTTACAGTTTGGGAGCAGGTTTGCATAACCTTGATGATCCTTCGGTTATTATTGCTGTTGCTGACGAATGGATTCTGCAACCGGAACAATAATACGAAATTACAGGATATGTTCATAATGTGGTTTTTTGTTGTGGAGCTGTTTTGGAAGATGATAAGAGCCTGAAAATTAATTGGGGAGCAGCTGATACCGTAATGTGCACGGGAACTCTGCATATTGAATCGTTGGTTGATCAGTGTTTGGAGAATAGCAGGCCCGCAATGGGGTGAGGGATGTGTGTGTGTTAAAATAGTGATAAAATTTAGCTGTGGATGAATTTTATCGCCAGCAAAAAATGAAATTTACTCATTATACAACATATAAACATGATGTCTTAAAAATGAAAATTGCAATACTTTCACCTGTTACCTGGCGTACACCGCCCCTAAAATATGGCCCATGGGAGCAAGTAGCTTCAAATATTGCCGAGGGATTGATTGAAAAGGGGGTTGAGGTAACCTTATTTGCAACGGGAAATTCTATCACAAAAGGGAAATTGTCATCTGTATGTGAACGATCCTGTGCCGAAGATTCGTCCATTGATCCTAAAGTTGCTGAATGCCTGCATATCAGCCATTTAATGGAACAGGCCGATAATTTTGATATAATTCATAATAATTTTGACTTTTTACCGCTTACCTATTCCAGATTAATCAAAACACCAATGGTTACAACCATTCATGGTTTTTCATCTCCTGAAATTATTCCGGTATATAAAAAATACAACAACTTTACTCACTATGTTTCTATAAGTAATTCTGACCGAAACCCTGAATTAGATTACGTGGCAACTGTATATAATGGTATTAATATAAATGAATTCAAATTTAGCCGGGAATCCGAAGATTATCTGCTGTTTTTCGGAAGGATTCATCCGGAAAAAGGAACTCATGAAGCGATAGAAATCGCAAAAAAAACAAAAAGAAAGCTTATTATTTCCGGGTTAATTCAGGATAAGGAATACTTTAATCAAAAGGTACAACCATATATTAACAATGATGATATTGTGTTCGTTGGTAATTCAGGCCCAAAGGCCCGACTTACACTTTTAAGCAGGGCATGTGCACTTTTACACCCTATTTGTTTTCCGGAGCCTTTTGGTTTGAGTGTTGTTGAAGCCATGGCTTGTGGCACTCCGGTAGTAGCATTTAACCTGGGCTCTATGCCCGAATTAATTCTTCATGAAAAAACAGGCTTCTTAGTTTCAAATACAGATGAAGCAATTGAAGCCGTAAAAAAAATTAGTTCGATTAGTCGAAGTCAATGCACCGAATGGGCATCTTCAATGTTTAGCCGGCAAAAAATGATAGAGGGGTATTTGAAAGTTTACAAGAAAATTATTGGCTAAAATTCTAAATTATAGATGTTTAAGAAATATATAATAACCTCAATTTCATTTGCTTATCTTATTTTGTTCTATGGTTTGATATGCTCCATGTATCCTGAATAATATTTCGTATTTGTAACTCAAAACAAGCTTTATAATAATTGCTTTCTTCAGAAGTTTACTGCCTTTTTCTTTAAGATACTCTATATCTATTTTGAATTTTTCAACTCATTCAGAAGTTCTTTTAAATTAACGGAAGCATAGGTAGAAGAATAATCAGACATAGCATAGGGTATGATTAAATCCTCGTTATGAATCATTGAACCGCAAGAATAAACCACATTCGGAACATAACCTTCTCTTTCATCGGAATTGGGAATTAAAAGCGGGGTCTTTGACCTTCCTATTTCCTTTTCAGGATTAGCAAGATCAAACAATGCGGCACCCAAAACATATTCACGCATAGGACCCACACCATGAGTTATAACCAACCAGCCTTCTTCAGTTTCAACAGGAGAGCCACAGTTGCCAATTTGAATTAACTCCCAGGGAAATTTTGGTTGTTGCAACTTTTTGGCTTCGCGCCAAACGGTAATATTATCGGAAAAGGCAATATAGTTATTAAAACCATCCAGCCTGCAAAGCATGGCGTATCTTCCATTCATTTTTCTTGGAAATAATGCCATACCTTTATTTCTGGCAATCTCGCCATGAAGAGGCATCACTTTAAAATGATAAAAGTCTTCGGTCTCAAGTAATTTTGGTAAAATAGTGGCACCATCATATGCTGTATAGGTGGCAAAGTATTTTGTTTTGTTGTCTTCATCTGTGAATTTCACGAAACGGGCATCCTCAATGCCGTTCTTTTCATTTGCAGAAACAGGAAAAATTACCCTTTCTGAAATATTTGTGTCTAAAGAAAATTGCAATTCGTAATGAGATGAGGCCAGCCATATGATTTGATTGAAAAGGTATTCTTTGTCAGATGCCAAATGAATTGCCTTTCTTGACTCTTCAATACATCTTCGAAGCTCACCATATGTAAATTCTTCATTTAATTTATCCAATATTAATGCAGGTGGAATAATTCTATGAACTTCCTGCATTTGATCAATTTTATGGGCAAACGTTTTTTTATTATAAATATGTCGTCTAATATGCTCCGCTTCTTCCAACATATTTCCAATTGGCTCAAGTGTAAGTTTGTTGGCTTTATCAAGAACCCCTGTCCTAAAAACTATGGACGAAATATGTCCCTCGCCGGTAGCCCGAAAACTTATTATTACCCTTTTTGATCCAGGTTTAATCTCCGTCTGGTCAGGATGTTCTATCATGGAAGGATTAAAGAAAGCTGTTGATTCAATCGAATATTCCATGGTGAAATAAGAACCAATCAGTATTTTTTTTGAATAATCAATTGCATCAATATCGGTATTCAGATGGGAGAATAAATGATTTATTGTATTAAAGTGTTTCTCAAAAATTTTGGTGATGTTTCTATGACGCATTGAATAATCCCTGAGTGTTTGATTTAAGGTATAGGCAACTTCTTTTTCAGACATATCCAGTACAAACCGAATCGTATTTAAAGCCCTTTCGTTATTTGTAAACAAAAAACGGGCAATCACCCGACTTGGATCGGGGTTGAATGTTATATTTTTTCTAATTACAGGTACTTGCATTTTATTTAAAACTCAATAAAGATAAAAGCAATATTGTAATAAATACTATTATTATCAAATATGTATAAAAAACAAAATAGTTACGGATCGCCTGATATTGAAAAAATTCAAGATATTGTCATTGAATTCAGGACAAAATATATACAGAACCTGACACCGATCTTTAAAAAGCCAGAAAACCTTATTAGTTAAAGCGAGGTCGTATTATACATTAATAGAAAGGACTATACTAACATCCTTAAGATTTTAACAAGTATGTTTACAAGAAAATAGAATAATTATTTCTATTTACCGATACAGAAGTTTTTAAAAATACTTCCTAATATCTCATCGTTGGTTATTTCACCGGTTATTTCTCCCAGATAATGCATACATTCGCGGATATCCTGCGAAAGGAGATCTCCTGGCAGCTGGTTTTCAAGTCCTGCAGCAACCCTTGTTATGGCTTCACAGGCAAGTTTTAAGGCTTCAAAATGCCTGACATTGGTAACAATAACGTCAGTTTTTGCAATATCATCGGCATGAACAATACTTTTTAAAGTCTGTTCGAGATTATTCAGATTTTCTCCCTTCTTGGCTGATAAAGTAATAAGATGTTCATTTTCAACAAGTAAAGGCAGTATTGCGTTCTTTATTCTGGTAATATCATTGTCCTTAAGCAAATCTATTTTATTGATAATCAATACCAGTTTTTTATCGAGCCCGCGGATTTGTTTCTTGATATCATTTACAGATTGTACTATCCCGTCTTCTTCTTTGGTGGGATCAATCAGCAACAAAATAATGTCAGCCTGACTAATTTTTTTATAGGTGCGTTCAATGCCAAGTTTTTCAATGGTGTCTTCTGTATGCCTTAGTCCGGCAGTATCGATAAATCTGAAATGAATACCGTCAATTGAAATGGTGTCCTCAATAAAATCACGTGTTGTGCCTTCAATTTCAGATACGATGGCTTTATCTTCTTTCAGGAACAGATTAAGCAGTGTTGACTTACCTGAATTGGTTTTACCCACGATGACCACCGGAATACCATTTTTTATAGCATTACCAAGTGAGAATGAATTTTTCAGTTTTTCAAGCAATGTTTTGATTTCCGTAACCAGCTTGATCAGTTGGCCCCGGTCAGCAAATTCCACATCTTCTTCACTGAAATCAAGCTCAAGCTCAATAAGGGAGACAAAGTTCAGAAGTCTTTCGCGAAGCTTTTTGATCTCTTCAGTAAATCGTCCTTTCATCTGATTAATGGCCACTTTATGGAATGATTTGGATGTGGAAGCAATTAAATCAGCTACCGCCTCAGCCTGTGAAAGATCCATCTTACCATTCAGAAAGGCTCTTAAGGTGAACTCACCGGGTTGCGCCAGCCTGGCTCCGTTTGCAATAAGAACTTCTAATATTTTTTGCTGAATATAAAGAGAACCATGACAGGATATTTCAACCAGATCTTCACCGGTATAGGAGTGAGGGGCTTTAAACAAACCAACAACCACATCATCAATGACATTGCCGTTATCGGTAACTGAGCCGTAATGGAGGGTATTTGCCTCTTGCCTGGCAATTTTTTTCCCGGAAGGTGAAATGAAAATCTTTTCAAGTATTGTAACCGCTTTTTCACCTGAAAGCCTTATGACCGCAATAGCGCCAACGCCGTGCGCAGTTGAAATAGCTGCTATGGTGGAATCGTCTGTCATATTGTGCAAAAATAGGGAATTAATTTTTGCACTGTGATACTTTTCTATACCATTCTTTGATGCAGACTAAAAACAGATAAGCATATTGCTTTGAAATTTATTGTTTATGAAATTTGGCCGTATACGTTTTTTCGTTGGAAAAAACCTCCACCATATAGAGTCCTTCCATAAGACCGGTAATATTGATCCTCACACTGCCGGCATTTTTATTGAGCAGCTTATTCTTATAAACAAGACGTCCACTGAAATCGTACAATCTGATATGATGTATATCGGTTTCCTTTCCGGCTAACCGGATATCGATATAGCTTTCCGCGGGATTCGGATATACCTCGACAGATGACTTTAATGAACGGCCTGTTTCAACCAGGTAGGTATCTTCATTTATGGTCTTGGTATATAGATTGCCTTCCGCATCGTAACGGTAATTTATCATATACTGATCACCAATTTTTTCATTGACAAGGTTTCCTTTTTTGTCAAAACTGTAAGTGACCTTTGTCTGGCCAAATGCCGCGTAATCCGCAATAATCAGGGCTACAAGCAGAGAAATTATTTTTCCTGTCATGGGTGTATTTTTTAATTCTTTAATCAAAGATCACAGGTGAAGGTTTTGTTTTTGTAAAACTCACCAAATATGCCGAGCCCGGAACTCTTTGATGAATCAATATATTTAAGCCTTTCATCCATGTATTCTCCTGCAGCATCAATGCTGTTATTAAAAGGCATAAACTGCCATAAAGCACCGCCTATATCTCCTTCAGCCAGTTTATTAAGTGCTTTGTATCCGCTTACAGGAAGCGCTATAAAATCGGGGACCAGGTCAAAGGCAGGATGATTCGAGAATTCTTCCAGGGTATTGATTGCAGCTGAACCGTATATGTCCCAGTTATTTGAACGGTATGGCAGGTTTTCTGCATAAGGGTTGGCGGTGCCGCCCGCCGTGCCATAGTCATTGTCAGAGGGCATATCAAATTCAAGCGTATTGTCAGTGGTTTCCTGGTCATCGAGGCCAAGAGGGTCTATGCCGGCCACAGGATTATTGCTGGTATAGAGGTATTGGTTGGTGCCTGTAACCAAACCCAGCGGATCACGTTGAATGAAGCGGCCCGTTATAGGATTATAAATTTTTGCTCCGGTAAGAATGTAATCATCGGTTAACCGGATTGCTCCAAAACCGCCCAGGAAGGTGAACCTGTTATATACTGTTTCTGATTTTCCAAGTATCTCACCGCCTGCGGTATAGGCATATTTGTTTACAATATTCCCGTTCTGGTCTGTGAGGGCCACAACATGGCCCAACCGGTTTGTGTGATAGTAAAAAACCTCATCGTCAGCATTTTGCAGTGCAACCAATCTTCTGCCCTTATACACATACATTATTGTGAGGCTGCCTGCGGCATCGGTTTCAAACAATAAACGGCCTTTGTGATCGTAAAAAAGGTTGGTAACATTGTTTTGAGAGGTTATCCTTCGGGGGTATCGCATGGCATCATAATATACCTTAAGATCTTCGCTTCCGCTTTTCAATGAGGTCATCAGGTTCTCATGATTGTATGAGGCTTCCATAATGTGTGCCTCATTCTCAGATGCCGTCGTCATATTACCATCGCTGTCATACAGGTATGTATATCCATTGTAAGTGGAAACCAGCTGATTGAGGGCGTTGGTGCTGACAGCCTGAATCTGTTTCGGTGCATGGGTTATTTCAGCAGCATAAAGAATATCAATCCCGGTAATAATACCATTGGTATATTTTACTGATTCTGATGTGAAGATATTATCATTGCTATAATGGTTTGTTTCAATAAGGTTGTTGTCACGGTTGTAATTGTATTCAACCTTTGTGTTGTTGTTTCTTGTTTCAGATAACATATGGCCCGAGGGATTATAATTAAAATCTATTGACTCTCCCGACCATGAGATCTTTGTAATCCTGTTCATATTGTCCATTGTGTTTGTAACAACAATACCTCCGGGGTAAGTAATACCCGTAATGTTACCATTGGCATCGTGTGAGAAGCCAACTTCAATATCACCAGGATAAGTAATTTTAGTTACAAAACCGAGATTATTCCGGGTATATCGGGTTGTTCCGCTTGAATCGGTATAGGCTGTCATGAGCCCGTTGTCATTGTATTCATATGATGCATAGAGGGCAGAACCGGATTTTTTATTGCTTACCTGACCATGGGTATGATACAGGTATTCTGTTTTATGGCCGCGGGCATTTGTTACAGAGGTTATGCGGTCTTTGCCGTCAAATTCAAATATTGTTTTATGGTTGACAGCATCGGTAATCTCATTGAGCTTTCCGCGGTCATTGTATCTGTAACTTGTGCGGTTGCCTTTTTTGTCAATAATGCTTTCGATTTGTCCGAAGTCATTATAATGACAGGTAACAGAACCATCTTCATGAATTCTTGACACAACCAGGCCTCTGTCGTTATATTTATAGGTTTCAACCATTCCATATTTGCTGTTGAAACCGGATAAGAGTCCGTTATCATCATAGCTGAGGTTAAGTGACCAGCCTTCGGCGTAATTCCGTGACAGAATTCTGTTTGTGTTGTCTCTTACAACTGAACAGGTATTTCCGTTTTCATCCGTAAAGCCTGTCTGGGCGCAACAATCGTAATGAAATATCCGCTTATTTCCATCAGGCATGGTAACGGATGCCAGGCGGCCATTGGCATCATAGTCAAGACTGTAAGTGTTGCCCATAAAATCAGTCCGTGAAACCGGAAAGTATCCGTTCCCGTCATATTCAATAAAAAGCGTGTTTCCGGCCGGATTGGTATAACTGTTGATGTTTCCGAATTCATCGCGCGTAAAGGTATTCATATGTCCTGCCGGGCTTATGATCTTTGAAAGTGCTCCAAAAATGTCATATTCGAAAACAGTTGCACGGTTTCCCGGCAGGATAAAGGATTCCAGCTGGTTTTTGACGTTAAAGGTTTTTGAAAATATCGTATCACCGTCAGATTCCAGTACATTTGTCAGATTATTATTGGCATCATACACATAGTTGGTAATCCTGTCTCTCAGTTCCTTTTTGCTGATGATGTTACCATTTGCATCGTATTCAAAAGACATTGAGGCTCCGTTATACCAAACCAGGGAATCAACAGGTCCATCAGGGTTATAAAATACTCTTTTTGTCTCCCCCGCGCTGTTTGTTATAGCGGTTACACGTCCGCTATGCAATTGATATGTTATGAATTCTGAACCGGGATAAGTGACTGATGTGATGACGGTTGCTGAATCACGAAATGAGGAATGATATTCAATTTTCCTGTTTTCAGGATCAACAACAGCTGAAACCATCCCTTCAGAGTCCTGGTCATAGGCATATTCAAAACATGTCAGCTTGCTTCCAACATCTACAGAAGAAATATTATTTAAGGAATCATAAGTATAAACAGTGGTGATCCCTGCAAAGTCGGTTGAAGAAACCAGGTAATCATTAGAATAGGAGAACAGCGCAAATCTGCCATCGGGCAATACTATTGAGTCACATTTGTTATTTTTGTATGTCAGCCTGTAAATCCGGTTTGAACCATCAGTTATTAAAACCGGCTGTTTTTGTGCATTATGAGTAATGTTGATTTTTTTGTTATAAGCGTCTTCAACAGTACTTAAAATAAATGTTGAATCATCCATCCGCTGGAAGTGATTTAATTCTGCCCCGCGGTTTTTTTCAAGCATCCATGCGTTGCCATCCCAGTGTAACTGATAATTGTTTTTATTAATACATGGTAATGTAAAAGAGGATGCTCCTGTGACCACAGGCAAGTCTTCGGTAAAAACAAAACTTGCACCGGTACCTGTGGTTAATATGACTGAGCTGTCTTTTTGAACCAGCTGCGATGCATAATTAAAATACCATTTTTTGCCGAAGATCCCCGCAGTTGAATCTGCAGAATGAATATAGCTGCATGCAAGCTCAAGTTCAGGTCCCAATCCCTTTTTTCTGAATATCACATCCCTGATGAACAGCTTCAGGTTGGCCACATTCAAAGACCACAGAGGCATGCCCATGTAATTGCAAACACCTGGCTGGCTGTTGCTGAATAAATCGTCTGAGATACCATTATCATCAATATAATCAGATAAAAATCCGGCCAGTTCATCGTTGCTGATTTCATCTGTGTCAAGACCATATTCTTTCATCAACTCCTCAAGAGCGTCTGCTCCCAACATATTTAAAAGATTTTGGAACTCTTCAGGAGAGACCGGCAATTCTTCATTAATGCTTTTTCTGGATATTTCTACGTTATGGTTCACGGCTTCAGAAAGTCTTCTGCGGGCAAATCCCGATATTGTACCGGCATAAATATAACCACTATGAATAAGCATGCTGTTCCAGTAAACCGTTCCAATATTGGAATCCAGAAAATTAAACCAGGTTTTACCGTTGTCAACAGAGTAGTGAATATTTCCATAAAACGTATAGGCGTTCGGTGTTGTAAACATATAGGGCAGTCTGCAGATCGAGGGGGAAGGACTGATGTAAGTTGTTTTTACATATTTATCATAGTAAGGTTCATAATAATAGGTGTCTGGCCTGTACAACTCCCATACTCCGTTCTGATACTTGTATGATTCAAGGTAGGTGGCGCCTATTGAGCCGAAATACATATAAAGATCAGAAGTCCCCTGCGAAAGAACACCAATGGTATAGTCATAGTCAACATCGGTGAAAGGCAGGCCGTTGTTTCTCAATGTCCAGGTAACACCGTCATCATTTGATTCAAAAACGCCTACACGGCCGACAAAAACAAAAATACTGTTGCTGTGAATGGCGAAATTGCCAAAATCACGACCAAAACCAAAGCTGCGATCTCCGACATCAATATTCAACGGTTGAAATGAATCTCCGTCATCCAGCGACCGGTAAACCGGACTGGTGACACCGGGATTTTTGGCAATGCTGATATATAGGGCCGAATCAGTAAGAAAGATGTCACTTCCGCTAAAAGAAAAAGGCCAGGCAAGCTTTTTCCAGGATGAACCTTTGACATCAGATAAAAAATACCCCCATCCGTCAGGTGCTTTGGTTGCCCGCAGCAAAATTCTGCTTCCATTCGAAGTGATCTGGAATATTTCTGCAAAGTAGTCGCTTGTATGCCAAGTGAATCCGTTATCGGTTGAAGAAACAAGTAACATCTGCAATACTGTTCCGTTTTGTATCCGTTCAACGCCAAACCAGGTATCTTCCACCTGAACAACATTCCTGATGTCCCTGTCAGGACTGATAAGTTCCCAACCGGAAAACACCTCAGTGCTATGAATCCATAATAAAATCAAACACAAGCCAAGAATTGTAGTGTGCCTTTTCATATTATTATAACTTAAATTGTGAGCAGCATCATCCCTGCAGCAAGTCATCACCAGGTTAACAGATTTACGGGTGGTCAGATCCTGAAAAACAAAGTCATTCATTCAACAGAAACAGAATGAAATTGTTTATAACAGATAAACATTTTTACGACGGAATGCTTATTTGGTTATATATTTTGCACTGGAAGCATTAATGATTTTATTTCATATAAGCTGAAAGTATTTATTGTTTCATTTAAATAATATGCATGAGGTCCGAAATTGGTCCGGATAAACACTGGCAGGTCATACGACACTGTCAGGTTTTTTTTAGGATCAGACTGACCAAGTTTTGTAACCTTACAGAGTTGATATATAAGAACTTTTGGGATAGCTTCTGACAACACCGGCAGGTCTCATTTCTGGTAAAACTGAGCGCGTCTTTTGGAAAGATTGCCAAATAGTATATTTTTGAGGCAAGATAATATTTACAGATGAGTATACTGGTCAACAAAAATTCAAAAATAATCGTCCAGGGATTTACAGGGAGCGAAGGAACATTTCATGCGCAACAGATGATTGAATACGGCACATGTGTTGTGGGTGGAGTGACGCCTGGAAAAGGCGGACAAAAACATCTTGACAGGCCTGTTTTCAATACCGTTGTTGCGGCTGTAGAACAAACCGGTGCTGATGTGTCTGTGATTTTTGTTCCGCCTGCATTTGCCGCGGATGCCATTATGGAAGCAGCTGATGCCGGAATTCATGTTATCGTTTGTATTACAGAAGGAATTCCCACATCAGATATGATAAAGGTTAAGCATTACCTTCAGGATATGAATTCCAGGCTTATCGGGCCAAATTGTCCCGGTATTATTACACCGGATGAGGCCAAAGTAGGGATCATGCCGGGTTTTATTCATAAAAAGGGAAGTATTGGCATTGTGTCACGTTCAGGTACATTGACATATGAGGCTGTTGACCAGGTTACCAAAGCCGGAATGGGTCAATCCACCTGTATTGGCATAGGCGGTGACCCGGTAATTGGCACTACTACACTTGATGCCATAAAGCTGTTTATGGATGATGATGAGACAGAAGGCATTATTATGATCGGCGAAATTGGTGGCAACATGGAATCGGAAGCGGCCTTGTGGGTAAAAGAATGTAGTACAAAGCCTGTGGTTGGATTCATCGCCGGGCAGACCGCTCCCAAAGGAAGAAGAATGGGGCATGCAGGAGCTATTATCGGTGGTAAAGACGATACCGCAGCTGCAAAAATGAAGATCATGCGTGAATGCGGTATTCATGTTGTTGAATCACCTGCTGATATCGGAAGCACCATGCTGGCTGTTGTAAAGGCATACCATTGAGCCAGGATTTAACCATACCGGAAACCAATAAATCTATGGTCTATTGCTTTGTCTGGTATTCAGCCTTTTTACTTTCTGATATCTTTTCTTTTCCATAAAGTTTTTATATTCGCAGTCCTGAATTATTAACTAAGCAATAATAAATGAAACTACTCGAAGGCAAAACAGCTATAGTTACCGGCGGTGCCAGGGGCATCGGAAAAGCAATTGCACTGGCTTTTGCCGGTGAAGGGGCCAATGTGGCTATCACTGACCTTAAACTTGATGAGCAGTCTGATGCAGTGGAAAAGCAGATTACCTCCATGGGCGTTAAGTGTAAGGCTTATGCATCTGATGCCAGCAAATTTGACGATACTGAAAGAGTCATCACACAAATAATCAATGATTTTGAAACTGTTGATATCCTGGTCAACAATGCCGGCATTACAATGGATAACCTGTTACTGCGCATGACAGAACAACAATGGGACACCGTGTTGAATGTCAACCTCAAGTCGGTTTTTAATTTTACCAAATGTGTTCAACGTATCATGCTTAAAAAACAATCTGGCTCTATTATCAATATGAGTTCCGTGGTGGGTGTGGGTGGTAATGCCGGACAGGCTAATTATGCCGCCTCTAAGGCCGGAATGATAGGCTTTACGAAATCTATAGCCCAGGAACTGGGCTCCCGTAATGTACGTTGTAATGCTATTGCCCCGGGATTTATCATTACTGAAATGACCAATAAGCTGCCCGAAGATGTTAAAAAACAATGGGAGAATGACATACCTATGAAGAGGGGTGGCACACCGGAAGATGTAGCCAAAGTTGCCATATTCCTGGCCTCCGATCTTTCTTCATATGTCAACGGACAGGTTATAAATGTGTGCGGGGGACTTAGAACTTAATTATTTGGTGATTTGGTGATTTGAAGACCTGCTAACCACTAATTAAATGCATAATACATTGTTTTATATTATTCTGGGCATCATTATTGTTGATTTTCTGCTGGAGCGATGGCTTGATTACCTCAATGGTAAAAAGCTTTCCACTGAACTTCCTGAAGAACTGAGAGATGTTTATGATGCTGAACAGTATAAAAAATCACAGGAATATAAAAAAGCCAATGATCGTTTTTCATTGATCACCAGTACTTTCAGTTTTCTCCTTATCATTGGCATGTTGCTCTTCAATGGATTTAACATGGTTGATACCTGGGCCAGATCTTTTACAGAGCATCCTGTTCTGGTGGCCCTTATTTTTTTCGGCATACTGGCCATTGCCTCGGATATTCTCAATCTGCCCTTTACTGTTTATGACATTTTTATTATTGAAGAAAAATTCGGTTTCAATAAAACAACACCCCGTACATTTGTTCTTGATAAAATAAAAAGCTGGTTTCTGGGTGCTGTTATTGGTGGCGGAATAATCTCTCTCATCATCTGGTTTTATCAGCAGACAACTACAAGTTTCTGGATATATGCATGGATTGCAGTAAGCCTGTTCACTGTTTTTATGACCATGTTTTATTCTACCCTTATCGTACCGATCTTTAATAAGCAAACGCCGCTTGAAGAAGGTGAACTTCGCAATGAGATTCAACAGTTTAGTGAAAAAGCAGACTTTAAGCTTGACAATATATACGTCATTGACGGGTCGAAGCGGTCGACCAAATCCAATGCTTATTTTGCCGGATTTGGGTCTAAAAAGAGAATTGTGCTTTTTGATACGCTTATCAGGGATTTAAGTAATCATGAAATTGTCAGTGTTCTGGCACATGAAATCGGGCATTATAAGAAAAAACACGTATTAAAAGGTATCGTAACAAGTATCATACAGACCGGGATTACCCTTTTCATTTTCTCATTATTCGTTGATAATCCTCAGTTGTCAGCCGCACTGGGTTCTGAAAAACCCAGTTTTCATCTGGGACTTATTGCTTTTGGCATACTATACAGTCCAATATCAATGGTGGTGGGTCTTTTTATGAATTATTTCTCCAGGAAGCATGAGTATTCTGCTGATGGGTTTGCTAAAGAAAAATACAACGGTGAAGTATTGATAAGGGCTCTGAAGAAGCTTTCATCCAGGAACCTGAGTAACCTTACGCCCCATCCGTTATATGTGTTTTTTCACTATTCACACCCTCCATTGTTACAGCGTATTCGTGCATTGAAGCAAACACATTTAATCCGCGATGAAGAAAATTGATATATTTGCATTTGTTCTTTGAATGATCATTGCACTTTGCCTCTTTAGCTCAGCTGGTTAGAGCGGCGGTTTCGTAAACCGCAGGTCGGGGGTTCAAATCCCCTGAGAGGCTCGGATTATTTGGTGATTTTGTGATTGGGTGATTGGGTGATTGGGTGATTGGGTGATTGGGTGTATTTTTTCAATCGACAAATCAACCAATCAACAGATCAATCAATAATTATGCGGGAATAGCTCAGTTGGCAGAGCGAAAGCTTCCCAAGCTTTAGGTCGCGGGTTCGAATCCCGTTTCCCGCTCAGGATATTTGTTTGAATGAGCTGTAGCTTAGCTACTGTTACAAGCGTCTGCCTGTCAGGCAGACAAATTCGCCCGAACCAATTATTTACAGGAACAGATTTCCTTCAGGTGCAAACCTCTAAACATGCACACAAAACTCACCCAACTTGTCCTTTGTCCCTTGTCCCTCTCTTCATATTTCCTATATTTGCATCCTTAATTACACTTTAAATGCTCGCAGAAATTATAACCATTGGCGATGAGATACTGATAGGGCAGGTAGTTGACTCCAATTCAGCCTTCATAGCCGATGCATTAAACAAAATTGGGATCAGGGTAGGGAAGATTACTTCAATTGGTGACATCCGGGAACAAATTATTGCGGCTCTCGATGATGCGTCAAAATATGCCGGACTGGTAATTATGACAGGTGGACTAGGACCGACTAATGATGACATCACGAAACAGACTCTGGCAGAATATTTCAATACCAGGCTTGTATTAAACACAGATGTGCTTGATCATATCAGAACTCTTTTAATACCCAGGGGTATAAGGATTCATGATAGCAATATCCGGCAGGCTGAATTGCCTGAGAATTGCAGCATTTTGCACAATGCGGCGGGAACAGCCCAGGGTATGTTGTTTAAAAAAAGCAATACAATATATATTTCACTTCCGGGTGTTCCCTTTGAAATGAAGGGCATCATGACGGATCATGTCATTCCAATGCTAAAGGATGCTTTTATGCTTGATCCAATTCAACATCTTACTGTTCATACGCATGGTTTGGGTGAATCAGCTATGGCGCTAAAAATTGCTTCATGGGAAGAGCAACTGTCACCTGCCATTAAATTGGCCTATCTTCCGTCTCCCGGCATATTAAGGTTAAGGCTTAGTGTTTATAATACCGATATTGTTACCGGCAATGCTTTGCTGGAGACAGAGATGTCTAAACTGAGATCACTCATTTCCGACTATATTTTTGGTTATGACAGCGACACACTTGAAGAAATAACCGGAAAAATATTAAGGGATAAAGGATTAACCCTTTCTGTTGCTGAAAGCTGTACTGGCGGTAAGATTGCCTCCATGATAACATCAGTTCCGGGATGCTCAGATTATTTTATGGGTTCGGTTATTGCATATTCAAATGACAGTAAATGCAAACTGCTGGGCGTAAGTCATGAAGATATCGACAAAAACGGGGCAGTAAGCCGTCTGATTGCAGAAGAAATGGCCAGGGGTGCACGTTGCCGTTTTAATGCTGACATTGCGGTAGCTACAACAGGTATTGCCGGTCCTTCGGGCGGTACAACTGAAAAACCTGTCGGTTCTGTGTGGATAGCTGTATCAACAACAGATTTAACAACAGCTGAAAGATTCACTTTCGGGGATAACCGGAGCAGGAACATTCAGAGAGCTGCCATTGCAGCACTTTTCATGCTGCGTAAGGTGTTAATAAAAATGGACTGATGCAGATCGAGGGAAAGAAATATAAAAATATTGATAATATACTTGAATTTTTGAATAAAATTAACGTACTTTGCGGACTGTTTAAAAAACGGCAATAATTTCATAAAAATGGCACGTATTTGTCAGATTACAGGGAAAACAGCAATGGTGGGAAATAACGTTTCGAAGTCAAAAACACGGACAAAGAGACGTTTCGAAGTTAATTTATTTGATAAAAGATATTTCCTCCCGGAAGAAAATCGCTGGATTAATTTAAGAGTATCTGCTTCGGGCATAAGATTCATCAATAAGAAAGGATTGAAAAATGCACTTAACGAGGCGAAAAGTAAAGGATTCATTACCAGTTATTAACGTTTAGATATCACATCAAATGGCAAAGAAGGGAAACAGGGTTCAGGTTATACTTGAGTGCACCGAACATAAAGACAGCGGGATGCCTGGTACATCGAGATACATTACAACCAAGAACAGGAAGAATACACCTGACAGGCTTGAGCTGAAAAAATACAATCCAATTCTCAAAAAGGTTACGGTTCATCGTGAAATAAAATAAGGATTCTCAATTATGGCAAAGAAGGTTATAGCTACATTGAAGACAGGTGCCGGAGCATCATTTACACTTTGTGTCAAGATGGTTAAGTCACCAAAGACAGGTGCCTATATTACCAAGCAGGAAATTGTTCATAACGATCATATAAAGGATTTTTTTAAGGAAGAATAGCGAATATCCTTTACCGGATTAAAAAAAGGCTTTCTTCGTAATGAGAAAGCTTTTTTTATAATTGACAGCAAGAGTTCTTTTTAATTAACAGTGTCATGAAATTCAGTCTCTTTGCCAATAAGAACACGGAAGATCTTAACCGCGGCCTTGAAAAAACCAAGGAAAACCTGTTCCGGAAAATTTCCAGGGTTGTTGTTGGAAAATCCAGCGTGGATGATGAAGTGCTGGATAAACTTGAAGAAGTGTTGGTAACTTCAGATGTCGGTGTTTCAACGACACTCAGGATTATCGAGCGCATACAAAACCGTGTTGCCCGTGATAAATTTCTCAATACCAATGAACTTAATATCATATTGAAAGAGGAAATTGCAGCCCTTCTTGAAGAAAATAACAATTCAGACATTAACGGTTTTTCAGCCATTTTGCCTCAAAAGCCATGGGTCATTATGGTTGTTGGCGTAAACGGGGTGGGGAAGACCACGACCATCGGAAAAATGGCATATCATTATAAAAAGGCCGGTAAATCTGTTTTGCTTGGTGCTGCTGATACCTTCAGGGCTGCAGCAATTGACCAGCTTGATATCTGGGCAAAGCGTGTTGATGTTCCGGTTGTCAGGCAACAGATGGGTTCAGATCCTGCCAGCGTGGCTTTTGATACATTAAATTCTTCCCGCGCAGGTAATGCAGATGTGGTGATTATCGATACAGCCGGGAGATTGCACAACAAAGCCAACCTGATGAACGAACTGTCGAAGATAAAAAGAGTTATGGAGAAGGTTATTCCGGGAGCACCTCATGAAGTATTGCTGATACTCGACGGTTCAACAGGTCAGAATGCCTTTGAACAGGCAAGGCAATTTACAACCGCTACGCAGGTGACATCAATGGCCATCACCAAACTCGATGGTACCGCTAAAGGTGGTGTTGTCATTGGTATATCAGACCAGTTTAAGATACCGGTTAAATATATCGGCATAGGCGAAAAAATAGATGATCTGCAGGTTTTCGATAAACATGCGTTTGTTGATTCCCTGTTTTCTCAATAAAGGCATTGTAACCCTGCTTTTTTCCTCTACCAGGAAGATCCGTTGGTATGAAAACACAACCGAATAAACAACTTGTTAATGTAATAACTCTTGGCTGTTCAAAAAATCTTGTGGATTCTGAACAATTAATGGCTCAGTTAGAGGCCAATGATTATGATGTGGTGTTTGATTCAGAAAATCCTGAAGCCCGAACTGTTATTATTAATACATGCGGTTTTATAAATGATGCCAAAGAAGAATCGATAAATGTCATTCTTGAGCAGATAAGGGCAAAAAAAAATGGGCTCATTGACAGGGTGTTCGTTATGGGTTGCCTGTCGGAACGCTACAAAGATCAGTTGACACAGGAGATACCGGAAGCGGATGGCATGGTTGGTGTCGACAGCCTGCCTGCACTGATGAGTATGCTGGGTGCTCGTTACCGGAAGGAACTTGCCGGGGAACGTTTAATCACAACCCCTTCTCATTACGCTTATATGAAGATATCAGAAGGATGTGACAGGAAATGTGCATTTTGTGCCATTCCGTTGATTCGCGGTCCGCATATTTCAAGGCCGGTTGAAGAGATTCTTAAAGAAGCCCGGTCACTTGTTGCCAGGGGTGTAAAGGAAGTTATCCTGATAGCCCAGGATCTGACGTATTATGGTCGGGATATTTATCAAAAGCAGGCGCTTGCAGATATGCTTGAAAGGCTTGCTGCTGTTGACGGATTGGATTGGATCAGATTGCATTATGCTTATCCTGCCTCATTTCCTCGTGATGTTATCCGTGTTATCCGTGATCATAAGAACATATGTAATTATCTCGACATCCCTTTCCAACATATAAGCGATAAGGTGCTGAAAGCTATGCGAAGAGGCATAGACGGACTCAGGACATATGAATTGATCGATCGTTTGAGATATGAAATACCAGGATTAACATTGCGGACAACACTGATGGTCGGACACCCCGGCGAAGATGAAAAAGCTTATGATGAATTGTTAACCTTTGTTGAACAGGTAAGATTTGAAAGGCTTGGAGTTTTTGCTTATTCCGAGGAAGAGAAAACATACTCTGCGCAGCGATATTCCGATGCAGTGTCACAGGAGACTAAGTCAGAACGTGTTGCAGGTGTGATGGAGGTACAGGAAAAAATATCTCTTGAAAACAACCTGAAGAAGGTGGGGAATGTCTGTAAAGCAATCATTGACAGCAAAGAAGGGAACCATTATATTGGCCGTACTGAGAGCGATTCGCCTGAGGTTGACAATGAAGTGATCATCAGTTCAAATCATTCATTGAATACCGGTGAGTTTTATGATGTCACCATAAAAGATGCAGAAGCATTTGACTTATTTGGAAGGGCATTAAAAAAATAACACCCTGCGAGAGTTTAATCCCTCGCAGGGTGTTATGTGTCTCTGAGTTTATTGATCTTTACTTGGATTTCTTTTTTTCGGCATTCTCTCCTTCAGCCAGTTCCTTTGTCTGATGAACAACATTAATGTCAATTTCATCAGTCTCCTTTTTAAGGCCTACCTTAATAATATCTCCGTTTTGTATATCCGTTTTAATAATAGCTTCGGCCATGGGATCTTCAAGATATTTTTGAATAGCCCTTTTCAAAGGTCTGGCTCCAAACTGTATATCAAAACCGCGTTCGGCTATAAAATCTTTGGCCTCTTTGGTTATTTCAATGCTGAATCCCATACTGGCTATTCGATCATAAAGACCTTTCAATTCAATGTCAATGATCTTATGGATATCCTCCCGGGTGAGCGTGTTAAAAATGACAACATCATCAATCCTGTTAAGGAATTCAGGTGAGAAAGTCTTTTTGAGAGCATTCTGAATAACACTTTTTGCAAATTCATTGGATGAAGCTTGCTTTGCATTTGTGGTAAATCCTACACCTTGTCCGAAATCCTTCAATTGCCGGGTTCCGATGTTGGAGG
This sequence comes from Bacteroidales bacterium, assembly GCA_016934055.1. Classification (GTDB taxonomy): domain Bacteria; phylum Bacteroidota; class Bacteroidia; order Bacteroidales; family UBA10428; genus UBA5072. The sequence continues at coordinate 79,227 of JAFGTR010000133.1, forward strand.
TCATGATGACAATGGTGTTTCTGAAATCAACCCTGCGCCCGAGGCTGTCGGTCAGTTGTCCTTCATCCATCACCTGCAATAGTATATTGTATACATCAGGGTGAGCTTTCTCGATTTCATCCAGTAATATTACTGAATAAGGTCTTCGGCGTACTTTTTCTGTAAGCTGTCCGCCTTCTTCATATCCGACATATCCCGGAGGAGCACCAACAAGCCTTGATATTGAAAACTTCTCCATGTATTCGCTCATATCGATGCGAACAAGATTATTGTGTGAATCAAAGAGATACTGAGCCAAAACCTTGGCCAGTTGTGTTTTCCCAACACCTGTTGGGCCAAGGAAAATGAAAGAGCCGATGGGTTTATTAGGATCTTTAAGCCCAGCTCTATTGCGTTGAATTGATTTAACGACTTTCTCGATGGCTTCATCCTGACCGATAACACTGCCTTTCAATTCATCTCCCATTCTCAGAAGGCGTTGTCCCTCTTCAAGGGCTATGCGTTGTACCGGCACGCCGGTCATCATAGCCACTACTTCGGCAACCTTTTCTGCATCTACCACCTGTCTGTTTCGGGCCAGCTCTTTTTCCCAACGGAGTTTTTCCTCCTCAATCATCTCCAGAAATTCCTTTTCTTTATCACGGTAACTTGCAGCTTTTTCGAAGTTCTGATTTTTAACGGATTTTATCTTTTCCTTTTTGGTTTCTTCGATTTTCTTTTCCAGCTCAAGTATTTTCTCAGGCACTATAATGTTGGAGATATGCACCCGAGACCCTGATTCATCAAGAGCGTCTATGGCCTTGTCGGGCAGATGACGATCGGAAATATACCGGTTAGTCAGTTTCACACATGCTGACACGGCATCAGGTGTATAAACAACGTTATGATGATCTTCATACCTGTCTTTGATATTGTTGAGAATTTCCAGTGTTTCTTCGGGAGAAGTGGGTTCAACCATCACTTTCTGAAATCTCCTTTCAAGAGCACCGTCCTTTTCAATGTGCTGCCTGTATTCATCAAGCGTTGTTGCGCCAACACATTGTATTTCACCCCGTGCCAGGGCTGGCTTCAGCATATTGGCAGCGTCAAGTGAACCGGTTGCCCCTCCGGCACCAACAATTGTGTGAATTTCATCAATGAACAGGATGATGTTACTGGTTTTGGAAAGCTCATTCAGAATAGCTTTCATCCTTTCTTCAAACTGCCCACGATATTTGGTGCCTGCAACAATAGAAGCCAGGTCGAGCGTAACCACTCGCTTTCCAAACAATACGCGTGATACCTTTTTTTGTATGATGCGCAAAGCAAGTCCCTCAACAATAGCTGACTTTCCTACCCCCGGTTCGCCAATGAGAATCGGATTGTTCTTCTTACGCCGGCTCAGAATCTGGGCCAGCCGCTCAATTTCTCTTTCGCGTCCGACAATTGGATCAAGCCGGTCTTCTTCTGCAGCTTTGGTAAGATCAATACCGAAATTGTCTAAAACAGGTGTATCGGAATTCGATTTTGATGACGGTTCGGAAGGACCGCTCTTGCCCTGGCCAAAAGAACCCATAGGCTCATCATCTTCATGCGGAAATTCGTTCTTGGGCTCGTCGTCTTCTGTTTCGCCCATATGCTCACTTACCAGCTCTCTTCTTACCTTGTTGTAATCAATACTGTGTTCGAAAAGTACCCTAGATATGGAAGAACTCTCGTCTTTGATGATGGCCAACAGCAGATGACCTGTATCTATTGTGGTTTTTTTCAAAGATTTGGCTTCAAGGTATACGAGCTTTAATATTCTTTCAGATGATTTAAGCAGTGGCACATTATCAGATTCAGTAATTTTCACAGGACCTGTTGGGGATAGAGATGTCTCGATATCTTTTCTCAGTTGAAAAAGATTGGCTCCGAGTGATACCAGCACGTCAATAGCGACGCCTTCACCTTCCCTCAGAATCCCGAGTAACAAATGCTCCGGTGCAATTTCTGCATTCCCAAGCCTGATGGCCTCTTCTTTGCTGTATGACAGCACATCCTTTATTCGTTGTGAAAACTTAGCGTCCATAAAATTGTAAATTCAATAATTCACCGCAAGCAATTAAATATTTCCTTTGCAAATATAATAATTAATTAACAACGTTTTTTTAACAGGTTTTGTTAAAAATTAGATCATAAAATTCACATCATAACGCCAATAAATCGTTACCTTTACGCCCTGTTTGCAAGGCTGGTCTTGTATTTTCAATAGAAAAGCCTATTATTAAATATAGTGATTTTTTTCAATTATTAAAAATGAAAATGCCATTATGGCTGAAAGCGAAAGAATTATAAAGATAAATATCGAAGAGGAAATGAAATCCGCATACATCGATTATTCGATGTCGGTTATTGTTTCCCGTGCGTTACCCGATGTCAGGGATGGTCTGAAACCGGTTCACCGCCGTGTATTGTTTGGAATGCAGGAACTGGGCGTATTATCTAACAGGTCATATAAAAAATCAGCCAGAATCGTAGGAGAAGTCCTTGGTAAATATCATCCCCACGGAGATACTTCGGTATATGATGCTATGGTGCGGATGGCACAGGATTGGTCTTTGCGTTACCCTCTGGTGGAAGGGCAGGGTAATTTTGGTTCCATGGATGGTGATAATCCTGCCGCTATGCGATATACTGAAGCAAGACTGCGGAGGATCGCCGAAGAAATGCTGGCTGATATAGAGAAGAATACTGTTGATTTTCAGCTTAATTTTGATGATTCATTGCAGGAACCCACTGTACTGCCTTCGCGCATACCCAATTTGTTGATAAATGGTGCATCAGGAATTGCTGTGGGTATGGCTACCAATATACCGCCTCATAATCTTTCAGAGGTTTGCAGGGCCATCATTGCCTATATCGAAAATAACGATATCACTGTAGATGAACTGATGACCTTTGTTAAAGGACCTGATTTTCCGACAGGAGGAGTGATATATGGTCACCAGGGTGTTAAGGAAGCCTATGAAACCGGAAGAGGAAAGATTGTTCTCAGGGCAAAAACAGAAATTGAAACAACGCAAAGCGGCAGGGAAGTCATTGTGGTTACTGAAGTGCCCTATCAGACCAATAAAGCTGAAATGATCAGGAAGATTGCCGAGCTTATAAATGAAAAGAAACTTGAAGGCATTTCTTATATAAACGACGAATCAGATCGCAACGGATTACGGATTGTGATAATCCTTAAAAAGGAAGCCCTGTCGGGTGTTGTCCTGAATAACCTGTATCGTCTGACCCAACTGCAGACTTCATTCAATGTCAATAATATTGCGCTTGTCCACGGCCGCCCGCGTATTCTGTCTTTAAAGAGCACCATACGCTATTTTGTGGAACACCGTCATGAGGTGGTGATTAAGCGAACCCGGTATGATCTGGATGAGTCCGAAAAGAAAGCTCATATTCTCGAAGGTTTGCTGATCGCACTTGATCATCTCGATGAGGTGATCAGCCTTATAAGGTCTTCAAAAACGCCTGAAGATGCCAAAAACGGTCTTATGGGCACATTTTCACTGACAGAGATCCAGGCCAAAGCCATACTGGATATGAGACTGCAACGGCTTACGGGATTGGAAAGGGAGAAAATAAAAGTCGACTATGAAGAGCTTCTGAAACTTATTGCCTGTCTGAAGGAAATTCTTGCTGATGAAAGCCTGAGGATGAAGATCATTAAGGATGAATTGCTTGAATTGATAGAAAACTATGGCGATGAACGCAGAACCACTATCATTCCGAATGCAGAAGAATTCAATCCTGAAGACTTTTATGCCGATGAAGATATGATTATCACCATTTCACATCTCGGCTATGTCAAAAGAACTCCGCTTACGGAATTCAGAACACAGGCCAGGGGAGGGATAGGATCAAAAGGAAGTGAAACCCGGGATGAGGATTTCCTTGAACATATGTTTCATGCAACAATGCATAATACCCTGCTGTTTTTTACAGAAAAGGGAAGATGTTACTGGTTAAAAGTTTATGACATACCTGAAGGTACAAAATCATCCAAAGGCAGGGCTATTCAGAATCTTATCAACATTGAACTGGATGACAAGGTGAGAGCCTTTATTAATGTGAAAAGCCTGGTTGATGAATCGTACATCAGCAATAATTTTATAGTTCTCTGCACACAAAAAGGCATCATCAAAAAAACTTCACTTGAAGCCTATTCAAGGCCAAGACAGACTGGTATAAATGCCATCAATATCAGGGAAGGCGACAGGCTTATTCAGGCCAGGCTGACCAATGGCACTAACGAAATACTGTTGGCTGTCAAATCAGGCAAGGCCATCAGATTTAATGAGAATAAAGTCAGGCCTATGGGCAGAAATGCTTCCGGCGTTAAGGGCATTAACACCGGAGATTCTCACACCGATGAAGTGATTGGCATGGTATGTATTCAGAATCCTGAAACTACCATTCTTGTGGTTTCGGAAAAGGGATATGGAAAGCGTACCGATCTGGATGCCTACAGGGTAACCAACAGGGGAGGAAAAGGTGTAAAAACCATCAATATAACTGAAAAAACAGGTGAACTCATTTCCATCAAAGCAGTGACCGATAAA
>JAFGTR010000134.1 GCA_016934055.1 Bacteroidales bacterium
ATCAGACCATCAGACCATCAGACCATCAGACCATCAGACCATCAGACCATCAGACCATCAGACCATCAGACCAGAAGACTGCTTGACCAACCACAACAAACCAGCAAATCAATAAATCACCAAATAACCAGGCTGCTGATCACATAATACCCTGGTCAATCATAGCCTGGGCTACCTTAAGGAATGCGGCAACATTTGCTCCTTTAACGTAGTTGACATATCCGTCCTTTTCTTTTCCGTATTTCACGCAGGTATCATGAATATTGACCATGATCCTGTGGAGCCGGGCGTCAATGTCTTCGCGGCTCCATATCATTTTCATGGAGTTTTGGATCATTTCGAGTCCCGACACCGCCACCCCTCCGGCATTGGCCGCCTTAGCCGGAATAAAGCCTGCTTTTTGCTGCAGCAGGTATTCAGTGGCTTCCGGTGTTGCAGGCATATTAGCACCCTCAGCTATGATTTGGCAGCCATTTTTAAGCAGGTGTTGCACAGCTTCCAGGTTGAGTTCGTTCTCTGTAGCGCAGGGCAGGGCTATATCTCCTCTGAACTTCCATACATCTCCGGGATTCTCTGAATACTTAGTCTTTGGATAATTGTTAAGATATTCTTTAATTCTCCCCCGGTTCATTTCCTTTATTTCTTTCACGAATGAAATGTCAATCCCGTTCTGGTCAAAGATACATCCGTTTGTATCCGAAAGTGTGATCACCCTGCCGCCCAAATGGAAGATCTTTTCTGCTGCATAAAGGGCAACATTCCCGGCCCCGGAAATCAGGACTTTTTTCCCTTTGATACTGTCATTATGATCTTCGAAGAATTTTCTGACGATATATGCCAGGCCATAACCTGTTGCTTCTTTACGGATCCAGCTTCCTCCCCAATTTGTTCCTTTTCCGGTAAAAACACCTTCAAAACGGTTGACCAGACGTCTGTAGTGTCCGAATAAATAACCTATCTCGCGGCTGCCCACGCCCATGTCACAGCCCGGAATATCCGTTTCAGGTCCGATATGCCGGTATAATTCATCCATAAAACTCTGACAGAATCGCAACACTTCATGATTTGATTTGCCCTTTGGCTCAAAATCAGCCCCGCCTTCTCCACCTCCAATTGGCAATCCGGTAAGGGCATTTTTGAAGGTCTGTTCAAAAGCCAGAAATTTCAGGATACTGAGATTGACATTGGGATGAAACCGTAAGCCACCTTTATATGGACCGAGAGCTGCATTGTACTCAACATGATATCCACGGTTAACGTTAATTTTCCCGGAATCATCCTGCCACGGCACTTTAAAAATGATAATCCGTTCAGGTTCAAGAAGTCGGTCGATGAGACTCAATGCATCGAATTGAGGGTTCTGATTATATATATCCTGAATGCTTTCCAGAACTTCTCTTGCAGCCTGTAAAAATTCCTTTTCCCCGGGATTCTTCTTTTCAAGTTTTATAATGACTTCTTTAAAGTCCATAATGACATAATTTTTATAAATATCAGACAACGCCCTGATCAAGCATGGCATTGGCAACTTTCAAAAATCCTGCAATATTGGCACCTTTAACGTAATCTACATAGCCACCGGGCTGTTTACCGAAGCGGACGCACGATTCATGTATGGCCCCCATAATCTGCTGGAGCCTGGTGTCGACTTCCTCAGCCTGCCAATGCAATTTCATGGCATTTTGCGTCATTTCAAGTCCGGAAACTGCCACGCCCCCTGCATTGGCTGCTTTGCCCGGTGCAAACAAAAGACCTTGCTTTTGTATGGCTTCAACTGCCTCGGGTGTGCATGGCATATTAGCTCCTTCGCATACACAAACACATTTATTGTTTATCAGCTGGTGTGCATCGTTTTGTTCGAGTTCATTCTGTGTTGCACAGGGCATGGCGATGTCACAGGGAACCTCCCATGGCCTTTTGTTGCTGACAAATACACCTGATTTAAATTCTTTAGCGTAAGGTTCGACAACATCTTCATTTGAAGCCCTGAGTTCAAGCATATAATCAATCTTGGCTCCTGAAATGCCTTCTTCATCATAAACATATCCGTCAGGTCCTGACAGTGTAATGACTTTGGCTCCCAGCTGGTTTAGCTTTCTTACTGCGCCCCATGCTACATTGCCGTAACCGGATACGGCAACCTTCTTATCTTTAAGCGATTCCCTGCGTGTGGCCATCATTTCCTGGGCAAAATACACAGCACCGAAACCTGTAGCTTCAGGCCTGACAAGGCTACCTCCCCAGGCAAGTCCTTTCCCTGTGAGCACACCGGTATGCTGATGGGTTAGTTTTTTGTACATGCCGAATAAAAAACCAATCTCTCGTGCTCCGACACCTATATCGCCTGCAGGAACATCGGTTTCAGAACCAATTATCTTCCAGAGTTCAAGCATATAAGCCTGGCAAAAGCGCATGATCTCGGCATTTGACTTGCCTTTGGGCTGGAAATCAGATCCTCCTTTACCACCACCCATGGGAAGGGTAGTAAGACTGTTTTTAAAGATCTGTTCAAATCCCAGAAATTTAAGTATGCTCAGGTTGACACTTGGATGGAAACGAAGGCCTCCCTTATAAGGACCCAAAGCATTGTTGAACTGCACGCGGTAACCACGGTTGACCTGAACATTGCCCTGATCATCCAGCCAGGGTATTTTAAATGTCAAAACCCTGTCGGGTTCAATAATACGCTCAATAATGCCCGATCTTTCAAACTGGGGATTCTGATTATACACAACTTCAATAGAAGCCAGTACCTCGTGAACAGCTTGCAGATATTCGACTTCACCCGGATTTCTTTTCTCCAGGTCAGCCATGATCTTATTTACATCCATAATGAATAAAAATAGTGTTTAGTAAAATTGAACATAAAAACTATAATTATTCATGATAATTTTCACGTTTAATTATGATTTACAGCAGTTTCTCAGGGGTTTTTCCTTAGCATTTCCATGACTTCATCCCTGCCCGGGATGGAAGGTTGAGCGCCCAGCCTGGTGGCTGAAATGGCAGCAGCAGCATTGGCGAACCTTACCGATTCATAGAAATTCTTGCCCTCTGAAAGGGCAACAGCCAGCGCACCATTAAATACATCGCTGGCGGCTGTTGTATCAATTGATTTTATCCGGAATGCCGGCACATGTTCGGCGCCTCCGTTATCGATAACCATCGAACCTTTTTCACCCAGTGTTATGATAACACGCATCAGACCCCGCTCAAGCAATATCCGGCCGGCCAGCTCTACCGATCGTTCATCGGTAATGGAAATACCCGTCAGGGTTTCAGCTTCAAGTTTATTCGGTGTCAGAACTGATATATAGCCGAGCAGTTCATCATCGAGGGGATGAGCTGGTGCCGGGTTGAGGATTACCCTGATATTGTTGCTGAAAGCCAGTTTTGCCGAAAATCTTACAGTCTGCATGGGGACTTCCATCTGAAGCAACAGGATATCGGAAGCCAGAATGGCTTTTTGTGCGTTGGCAATATCATTTTCACACAGGTTTTGGTTGGCACCGGGAGCCACAGCAATAATGTTCCTCCCTTCATCATCCACCATTATCTCGGCAATACCGGTTGGCACACTTGAATCTATTACAGTAAGATCAGTGTTAATTCCGTCTTCTTTCAAACCATTTAAAGCCTGTTTCCCGAAAACATCATCACCGAAACGGCCGATGAATGTTACGTTGCCTCCCATCCTGGCAGCTGCTACAGCCTGGTTGGCTCCTTTTCCGCCCAAAGCGACAGAAAAATTACCACCCATGACAGTTTCACCCGCGACCGGAAGCCGGGGGACTTTAATGATCATATCGGCGTTTGAACTTCCAACTACTGTTATTTTCATGGAATTAGGTATTACGCGAACAAATATATAAAAACCATCCTTTTAACTGCAAAAAAAAGATTCAACGTATGTTGATAAGTGTTTTAAATGAGTTGAGACGGTTGCTGTGCCTGCAGGTTAAAGCTGGATTGAGATCGAAGATCAAAGA
>JAFGTR010000135.1 GCA_016934055.1 Bacteroidales bacterium
GCCGTCGCCTGAAAAGCAGATCACTTTCTTGCCGGGATTGGCAAGTGCAGCCCCGATGGCGGTTGGCACGCCAAAGCCCATTGTTCCCAGTCCGCCTGATGTAAGGAATGTGCGTGGTCGTGAAAACGGATATTTCATGGCTACCCACATCTGGTGTTGGCCAACGTCAGTGGAAATAATGGAACCAGCAGGTACACTTCTGGCAATTTCATCAATGATACGCAATGGATGAAAGGGGTCTCCATTTTGGGGCGCTGAAATGTATGGAAACTCTTTCCGGATATCATTAACCCGTGTAAGCCATATTTTACGCTCATTTTGTTCAATATGGGGCAGGATGTTTTCAAGGAAGGCTTGCAGGTCTGTATGAATATTCAGGTAAGAGGGTTTAATCTTATCTATTTCTGCCTTGTCTATGTCAACATGAATGATCTGTGCGTTTCTGCAAAATTCGGATACCTTACCGGTTGCCCTGTCATCAAAACGCACACCGAGGGCAAGCACAAGGTCGGCTTCCTCAATGAGCTGATTGGCATATTTTGTGCCATGCATGCCGATCATCCCCAGGTAGAGGGGGTGGTTGGGATTGAATGCTCCGAGTCCTCTGAGGGTTGACGTTACCGGGATGTTATTTTTTTCAGCAAGCGCCTGGAGATATTGTCCTGAACCGGATTCGATAATGCCCGCACCGAATAATATGACAGGTCTCTCAGCCCGGTTTACAGAGGCAGCAATGCTGGTTATACTATCTGCTTCAATGATGTTTTGGTTAGTTTTCTCATAAAAGTCGGGCCATGCATCGAAAGTATGTTCCTGCATTTGAACATCCTTGGGGACATCAATCACTACCGGGCCCGGCCTGCCTGATTCTGCGATACGGAATGCTTCGGGTATTATTTCCAGCAACTCTCCGGCTGAACGGGCTAAGAAGTTATGCTTTGTGATAGGTATTGTTAAACCGTATGTGTCTATTTCCTGAAAAGCATCAGTTCCAATCAGAGATGTGGCCACCTGACCTGTAAAAGCGACTACAGGTACAGAGTCGAGTTTGGCATCGGCAATAGCCGTGAGTAAGTTGGTTGCTCCCGGCCCTGAAGTGGCAAAGCAAACGGCGGCTTTTCCTGTGCTGCGCGCCATCCCCTGGGCAATAAAGCCTGCCCCCTGTTCCTGGCGCGCCAGTACATGTTTAATTTTACTGTCGTGTAAGACCTTGTACAATGGCAGGTTTGAGCTCCCAGGAATCCCTGCGATAATTTCGATCCCTTTTTTTTCGAGTAAACGGATAATAATCTCCGCTCCGGTGTGTTTCATAATCTGATAATTTAAAGGTTATTAAAACAAAAAACCCTGCCGGATTCTCACCGACAGGGTTTTCAATATTTGTTTATACAATATTCTTTATCTGCGGTGAACACACAACAATCCCACGACCACCACAGCGACCACGTTAAAAAGGATATGTACTGTATATGTCTTCACCATTTTCATTTCTGTTGTGCAAGTATACGAAAAAGTATAAAAGTGTCAAAAGAATTTGCCCTTATTTTAAAAGTATTTTTAACAGAAACTCCGTTCAGTTAATCCTCAGTGTCCCCTTTATGTTATTATGAAACACATTCAGTTAATGAAAAAAATCCTTAAAACATATTAACCGTGCGGGAGATACTGAGGAGGGGCAGGCCTATCTGACAGAAAACCTTAATTATCCTGCGAAAAAGCACTCATAATCAGGGAAAACAGGTTTTCGATTTTGAATGGTTTTGAGAGGTATCCGTCAAAGCTGTCTTTCAGAATGTTATCCCTGTCAGTTTTCTGGGCATAGGCGGTGACAGCGATGATGGGAAGGGAAGGATTGATCTTCTTGATCTTGCGGGCTGCTTTAAAACCATCAACACGGGGCATCCGGATATCCATTAAGACAATGCATTTTGAACCGGCAGGCAGGGCCTTAACAAAATCAATGGCTTCAGCACCGTCTCTGGCCCATTCTATCTTTGCCTCCAGAGGCCGGAGGATAACCCGGAGAAGTTCATAGTTAACCGGATCATCTTCAGCCACAATAAGTGTTAAATCAGGGGGCAATGACTTCACCTTTACCATGTGACGGATTGCTTTTTCTTCAAGCACTTCCGCAGGTACATAGGGAAGTGAAAAATAGAACACAGAACCTTTCTCCGGTTCAGATTCTGCCCATATCCTGCCTCCCATCAGTCCGGTGATCTTTTTGCAGATGGCAAGACCAATGCCTGTGCCGCCGTAAAATTTATCAGGGTTGTCCTCTATCTTATAGAATTCATCAAATATTTTTTCAAGATGCGAAGGGTCTATGCCGATTCCGGTATCAGATACAAAGAATAATATGGTACCCTCCTGTATTTCGTAGCCGAACCTTATCCGCCCTGAATCAGTATACTTATAGGCATTGTTCAACAGGTTTGTGACGACCTGGCTGAACCTCACCTTATCGTTTATGATGTATAGGTTGCTCTTGTCATTTTTATTCACGAATTCAAAAACAATCTCTTTCTGGTTCTTAACTGTGAACTGGTTTTCAAGTTCGGTCAGGCATGCTTTGATATCGAGACTGTCTTTGGCCAGGGTGGGCTTCCTGGCTTCCAGGATTGAGATGTCAAGGATATCATTGATGAGAACAAGAAGTGTTTCACAGTTGTTGGAAATGATCTCAAGAAAGTGCTTTCTTTCTTTTACGGGCAGAGAATCATTATGCAAAAGCCGTGAGAATCCGTAAATGGCATTCATGGGAGTCTGGATCTCATGACTCATATTGGCCAGGAAAGAAGATTTGAGCCTGTCTGATTCCTCTGCTTTCCTTTTTGCCTGTACCAACTCAGTGGTGCGTTCTTCCACAAGTTTCTCGAGATGATTCCGGTGGATTTCCAGTTCATGGTTCTGGGTCATTATCTCTTCCTGTTTTTCCTCAAGCAGTGTGTTAGCTTCTGATAAAGCATTGGTACGTTCTTTTACCTTTTCTTCGAGAAACACATTCTGCCGCCTGAGGTAAAATATCCGGAATAAAAAGATGCCGTAGAGCAAGACAAGGCTGCCCAGGATGGCAAAGATCCTGAATGCAAGTGTTTTCCACCAGGGAGGACGGATGGTGATCGTCACCGATTTCGGGATTTCATTCCATATGCCGTCGTTGTTTGATCCTTTTACATGAAAAACATATTTGCCGGGAGGGACATGGGTATAGGTTGCCGTTCGCTGGTAGTCTGCTTCAATCCATTCCTTGTCAAGGCCTTCCAGCATGTACTGGTATTTGTTCTTTTCAGGATGCAGATAATTCAATGCGGCAAAACGGATGATAAACGTAGAATTCCGGTATGAAAGATTGAGTTTGTCAATGGCATTGATATTTCTGGGAATGGAAGTGTACCGGCCTTTTTTATCGGGTTGAGTATACATGAGCTGAAATTCTGTCAGCACTATTGGCGGCACATCGGCATTCATGGAAATACTGTCAGGATGAAACCACGAGAATCCGCCTGATGATCCAAAGAACATGGTTCCGGAATCATTCTTAAAGGCCGACCGCTTTATGAATTCATGACCCGCAAGTCCGTCACTGCTGTAAAACACCCTGTAATCAGGTGATCCGGGTTTCAATGTAGCTTTCATAATCTGGCACAGTCCATCATCAGTACCGATCCATAAGTTGTCATGTTCATCTTCGAGAATACTGAAAACAGTGCCATTTGGAATGTCTTTTACGGTCAGGTAAGGAACAAATGATCCGGAGGCCTTCTCATCAAACAACATCAGTCCAAGGTTGCTTGCCACCCATATGTTCTTCCTGCTGTCTTCCGCGAGGGAAATGATCTTGCCTCCTGTCTGGCTGCCTGAAGGGTTAAAGATGTAATGAGAGAATTCCTCTTTTTCATAGTCGAAAATATCAATGCTGAAATAGGTAGAAACATAAAGCCGGCCTGCGGATGATTCGAGGATTGAATTCACCGACTCATGATAAAGGCTTCCCGGAAGGGTGTCATTATGGATATACCGCCGGAAAATCCCGGTTTCATAAACGTACCTGTTAAGACCTCCGCCCTGTGTGCCGACCCACAGGTTTCCCCGACTGTCTTCCAGGATGGCGATTACATTGTTGCTGCTGATGGTGCCGGCGCCGGTTCCGGTAACAAAACGCCGGAATGTGCCGGTATTTTCATGAAAGAGATTCAATCCGCCCGACCAGGTTCCTGCCCATAGATTTCCCCGGCTGTCACGGCAGATCGAAAAAACTGTATTAGCCCCGATGCTTCCCGGATTATGGCTTTCATAGCCGAAATGTGTAAACCGGCCCGATTGTTTGTCGAGCCTGTCAAGGCCTCCCTGTGTTCCGATCCATAAATACCTTTCTTCGTCAAGAATGGCATTAACCATGTTATTCCGTATCGTATTCCTGTTTTCCGCAGGTCCTGCCTTCATGCTGTGAAAACGCTTTTCCCTGCGGCTTGTGTAGTTTATACCTCCCTCCAGGGTGCCGATCCAGATATCCTTCATCCTGTCTTCCAGGAAACATACAACTGAATTATCACTCAGGCTGCTTATATCTGAAGGATTGTTGCGGTAGTAGGTCATCTCTGGTTCCTTGCCGGGAATGTAAGTATCAAGCCGTAATATCCCCAGTCCTTTGGCCCCTCCGATACCGATCCACAGATTGTTCCTTTCGTCTGCCAGCAGGCCTGATATATCTCCTTTCACAACAGGCAGTATCCGGAGTGATTCCAACCGGCCGTCCGGCAATATGTAAAGCCCGTCCTTGGCTGTGCCTATCCATAACTGTCTGTCACGGTCTTCACAGATGGTCATGACATCTTTGCCCGAGAGTATATTCTGATTGCCGGGAGACTGAATGCTTCGGAAAACAGAATCTTTCCTGTCCAGCCGGCTCAGGCCGTTCTTTGTGCCTATCCACAATGTATTTCCTGAATCGATAAGAAGCGTGTTGATGTAATTATCATTTAACACGGAATTGCCTTCCCGTATACAGACTTTCAGGCTGCTGTCGGCCGGATCATACAGATAGAGGCCACTGTTGGTGCCGAACCATACATGCCCGTCCGTATCCTTTGCCATACATAGTACAGAGGTTTTTTCAAGCAGGGGCTGACAGAATTTTTCCTGTTTGTAAAAATCAAAAGTGTATACCCCCATATCTGTGCAAACCCATAATTCGTGATCGTTCTTTTTCATAACGGCGTTGAAATGAATATCGCCCAGGTTCTGACCTCCGGAATCAGTAAGCCTGAAAACTTTTATTTCATAACCATCAAAACGGTTCAGTCCATCCGCTGTGGAGAACCATATGAATCCGATATCATCCTGGTAAATATTTCTCACCCAGTTATTTGACAAACCCTGATTGGTGGTGAAAGAACGGAAGGATAGATCTCCGGATTGCGCTAAGGTACACAGGCATGCAAAAATCAGCCCGGTCATGAGAAAGCCTTTCTTCATGGTACTAAAAAAATTTGCGCATCAATAACAGACTTAAAAATAGCCAATATTTATAAAAATAATCATTTATGTCATCAAAACGTTTTATGGTATCTGAATGATTTATCCTGCCGGCAAATCCTATATCCGGATTCCGGAAAACCTTTCCTCTGCAGCATGTTTCAGACAAAAAACGGAAAATGATTAAAAGCTTACTTCAAAACCCGCATACAGGCTCATACCCCGGTTCTTCGGGATGGAAGTGCCCAGAGTCAATCCCCATGCGGGCAGCCATATTTCCTGATTCAGCAGGTTATCGGCCTGAATGAAGCATGATATGCCTTGCCGCAAGTCCAGATTAAGAAGGTTAACCAGATCGAAATTAAGGTACATGTTCAGGAGGTCATAGGCTCCCGGTGAAGGGTTCAGTTCTGTATCGTAATTTTCACCCAGTTTACCCTGGTAAATATTAAAAACACTTGCGGTTATACCGTTTTTAGCAGCATAGCTCAAGCCGGCCTTTATGCCCAAACTGGACAGAGGTGTAACATCTTTGTTGCCATCAAGATCTTCATTTGACTGATACAGAACGGATGCCACTGCATACAATTCTTTTGTAAGGTAGTATTTCCCTTCCAGTTCCAGGCCGATGAAATCAACCTCACCGCCATTCCAGTACATGGGTGCAGGTACGACATTGGTATCCCGGTTCTGGAAAATGATGTTCTTCATCTGACTGTAGAAGAAGTTAATACCGAGACTGATCTGTTCACCCTGATAACCTGCAGCAATATCGACAGTATTCACCTTTTCCGGAGTCAGATCAGGATTTCCCAGCATCTGAGGAAAATTGATGCTGAATTCATTGATGCTTGGAGCCCTGAAAGCTTCAGCATAAAAGGCTTTGATATTGATTCTTTCGGCGGGATACCAAATAAATCCTGCCCGCGGAACAACATTCAGGTCGATCCCTTCCTCTTTGTTGACCTGGATGCCGCCGATTAAATTCAACATTGTAAAGAGCCTGTAGTTGAATTGTGCATATGCACCGGTGCTGTAACGGTTGGCATCGGTATAAACGATTTTTTCTGAGGTTTCAGTAAATCCCCATTCCTGACCATCAAAGAAATTGAAGAGACCCCCAAAAACAAGCCCGAGTTTTTCAGTGGGATTGTAGAAATTTGTCCATTCACCCACCATTTCATAGGAATCACGGTTCGTATTCGGCCAGCTCTGTGTTTTAAAAGTCGATCGCGTGTATGTGGCATTAAAATCCATGTTCCATTTTTTTGCGGCTTTAAGGCTGTATCCCAGATTGACAAATCCTTTTTTCCAGTTGGCAATGCCATGGGCAGGGAAGATAAATGCATAATCAGGGATAAGATAGTAATTGTCCCACTGGTTATAGGAAGCCATTAACCTGAGGTTTTTGTAGTTTGCTCCCAGATAGCTGCCCAGCGCCTCATCGGGCATCGATATATTGAGGGTTGTCTCTCCGGTTGCAGAAGTGGGATCGGCATACTGCCAATCTGTTTCCCAGTTTTCTCGTTTCAGGTATTGACCTGCCAGAACAAGCCCAAAATCACCTTTGTCGAATCTGATCTCTCCCTGGCCCCCGAAATCACCGGGCAAACCTCCTTTGCCCGATATCGTAATTTTATCACCTTCGGCCTTTTCGGTGATTACATTAATCACGGCAGAGCAGGCATTTGAACCATAAAGAACAGAACCGGGACCGCGTATTACTTCGATGCGTTCAATGATGTTTACCGGGAAGGCCTGGTACATCTCAGCCTTAATGCCGCCTTCCAGAGCTTCACGCACAGGCCTGCCATTCAACAGCAAAAGCACATGGCTTGATGATGCCAGTATCTGGTCGCCACGGGGAGCAATGGTCGACCGGTCTGTCATATAAACCGTTGACCCGATTAATCCGGGTATCCTTTCGAGCAGGTCTTTTAAAGTGTTGCCGCCAAAACGGCGGATGTCATCTTGTGTTAATACAGAAATGACGCCGGGTGCATCGGATATTTTCTCCGAAGATTTTGAAACCGTGGTAACCTCAATGTTGAGCAAATCTTCAAGCGAGATTTCAACAATGTCCTCTGATCCCAGCTTAATCATCCGGACGTCAATTGTTTCATAAAATCCAATTGAGGCCGTAACTGTTTCCATGGAGGGATGGGTAAAAGTCAGCGTTTTTATGGAATCAGGTACCGCACTGATCTCATAATAACCGTTTTCGTCGGTGGCAACAGATACATCCATGCCCCGGGGAGTGACCGTAACCCCTGCAACCGGTTTGCCATTATTGTCGGTTACTCTTCCAGTGAATTTCCGCAGTTCCTGAGCAAAGGAACCTGTAATAACAGAAAACAAAAGAATAAAATTAATCAATGCTGTTGTCAGTGTTTTCATAAGAATAAGTTTTTTCTTTACCATTTTGTAGCGTTCTACTATAAATTTAAAGAAAAAAACTCAGAATTGACATATTATGGTATAATAAATACTAACCACCTTGTTATGGATCTGATTTTAGCCGGTTATATTTACTATGGTTATGTTTGATTATGGTGGTTCAATGATTATGGAATCAGGATTGGCTCACCGGTTAAAAAGTGCCCGAACCTGGTTCCTGCATTGTCAATAAAAGCACGCGGATCGAAAAACAGGAATGATCCCGTGGTAATTGCTCTGAAAAAACAGGCTGTTTTTCCTGTACGGCATTGGAGCCTTTTGAGCTTTAACATCAATAACAAATAATGCCGGAAGCAACAGAAATAAACCGTTATTTTTCTTTTCCGGGTGAATTAATCAGCTCAGGAACATTCATTAATATAGTTGCAAATTCGTTAATATATTTCGGTTTTGTTATGGCAAAGGGCAGATTATGCTGTTGTATCTGAATAATACGGCCACTTTGCATATCAATCGGGAAGATCATCCAAAGGGTGTGGTTGTCAAGTGCAAAAGCACCGGGATCAATCACGGTGACCGTGTGTCCGTACGTTGCCATTTCATAACCCTGCACAACACCCGATCCTGCATTGGCTGCCATATTACCTATAACTCTTCCGGTTGTAGGTTCTATGCTCTTGCACCATACATAAACAAGTATCTGACGGGCAGTGTCGGCCTGTTTCTGCTGACATGTCTGATTCACGGCGTTTTTTGCCAGGTTAAGCGCAGGCCCTTGTATGGCAGGCGGCACGGGATAGTAAGGAAGCAACTGCGTGTTCAGGGTTAACAGATACTGTTTCAATGAATCGCTCATTGCTTTCCATCCGCGGGGATCCATAAAATGATCATGCGAAATAACCTGCAGCTGTTCGGGCACAGTGGTATTCTTTAACCTCATATCCAGGCTGTCATAAACTTCATGACTTAGTTTGTCTGATCTTTCATATTTGTCAAGGTTACCCACTCCTTTATGCAATATGACATCAACATGAACCGGCAACATGTAAAATTTCGCCTGGCTCATGTCATCATCTGCATCAAGGAGATCAGCAGTATAATTGCTTGTTTTCTTCAGCCGCAGGTTTACGGTCAGTTCCGAGTCCCTGTTTACAGTCACCGTGTCGGCTTCATAACCCCGCTTTAATGCTGTGAAATGACAGGTATGGTTCTTGCCCATAAATGTGATTGTCCTGTTCACAGGAGCTTCACCGCAGATCTCATCAGCCAATCCGAAATGATTCGGATGACTTCCCATGATCACCATGGCTTTTTCAGGATCAGACTGTACAACAAAATGGCGGGTGCAACATCCGTTAACCACGATGGCAATTAAACCCAATGCCATAATGTGCCTGATTATATTTAATGTTTTCATGTGATAATGTTTAGAAATCAGACATCAGAAATCAATCCGTAACATTAGCCTTAATATGACCATATTGTATTTCAGATCTGTTTCAGAGAAATAGTATCGATATGCTGTCCCGATGCCCAGCAGGTTCTGAAAGAAAAAGAAATTGACCTCCGGTTCGGCGAAAAAGCCGGCTTTGATATCGTATTTGTCTTCCCTGCAATCAACACATTCATCAATTTCCCGTTTTCCGGTCATGTGTTCATAACCTCCGTTGACCCTGAAAACTATTTGCAGATCGCGTTTTTCAAATGGGATGATCGGTGGTGACCATAAGCCTGCTTTGGCATTAAGGGAATAGGTGTTGAATGACGATTCCATTTCGCCGTGTGTCGTCAACTGGTCAAAGGTATTGTAATCTTTTATGGAGCCGAAAGAGACACCAAAGGAGATGCCGGTATACCTGAAAAGGCGCAATTCCATACCCAGTTCGGCAGCCCATATGTTTTGTGCAGTGCTTGTCTCAGTTGATTTATCTTCGCTCAGTTTTGCGAGGTGAGGGGCATTCATGTATATAATGAATGAACCGGGTTTTGTTTTCTGTGCATAGACAGGGCATGAAAGAACCATGCTCATCAACAACATAATCAGTATTGCCGCCGGAAAATTTCGTAAGGCAGCTGACAGGAATAGCCCCGGTGCCATTTCGTAAAGAGATCTTTTCATGGGTAAAAGTTTTAAGTTTGTTTTTATTAATTGATAAACAGTAAATTGATCTATCTGATGACAGATTGTGATTCATTATGAAATGCGCGGCGGCGGCATAACGTTACAGAAAAACATTATTTTTATAAAAAAAATTACAGGTTTGTAATGTTTTGCTTTTTCGTTTCATCTCATTTATGAAGAAAATCGGGGACATCAGTGATTTTATTCGCGCCGTCAACAGGGGAGATAGCACAGAAAGTACCCGTGTTGTTGAACATATTGGTATTATTATCAGGCAATGGTGCAGGAAAAACAAATGCGAGATCAGCTGGGTGGCCTTTCACGGAAAAGTCTGTGATGACCATGAAATCGTCAAAAAGATATACGATGCGTTCATTGATAAGATTATAATGAATGAAATACACATTACAGGCTTTATTGAATATAAGAACAGCATCCTGGAGATTGGGACTGA
Source organism: Bacteroidales bacterium (assembly GCA_016934055.1). Lineage (GTDB taxonomy): Bacteria > Bacteroidota > Bacteroidia > Bacteroidales > UBA10428 > UBA5072. Next base: position 10,452 of record JAFGTR010000135.1, read on the forward strand.
AGTGTTGAAAAACGGTTTTACTGATTTTAACGACCTGTTAATCATTGGCGATAACAAGGCCTGGAAGAAAGTGCAGGGCGTGTTGCAGGTATACACCCGCGTCTGGCTGTCAAAAAGGAAACTGGCTTTTCTTTTACAGCCCGATGAGCTGCATCATGTGTCGCTCCATACACTCTTTGAAAAAATGGCCGGTAAAAACTTGCGTTTTGACAGTTCATATGCGTTGAAATCCTATTATTTCAGTATTCTGGAGAATAAAAGCAGGGAAGAAAACAGGGAAAGACTCAGGGCACAGCGCTTCACAAACGATATTCCTGATCAATATGAAGATGATACAACACAAATGAATGACGACCTGCTCTGCTTAATTAAAGAACAAATCGCAAGGCTTGACGGGATGGAGAAGCTTATTCTTGTGGCGTATTTCACCCGGGAAAAGAAACTTACTGAAATTGCCGCCGAACTGAACATTACGCCTGAAAACTGTCGTGTGATAAAGTGCAGGGCCATGAAACGATTGATACAGGCCATGCCTGGCAAATGATAAACCGTATGAAATAATTCATTTTTTTTAATGCACCGTAAAATGACTTTTAATCATGATGAAATAGAACGAAACAACATCATTGAAGACTATCTTCTTGGCAGATTGTCTGCTGAAGCAGAATCTGCTTTTGAGGAACATATGTTGTTTTGCGACATCTGCAGGGAAAAGTGCCTGCAGACCGAAAAAATTATGGAGGCATTGAAAAATACACCGGCGGAGGTCGGGGCGGGGACAATCCCAATACAACCTTCAAAGCGGATAAGAATTTCCGGAACCCTGTTCCGGATCGCTGCACTGTTTGTTTTAGTTGCCGGGTCGGTGGTCCTGTTTATGGTCATGAAGGATCATCCCCGCCATTTGAGCGAAAATGACGTCAATATGCCTGATGCAACACAAAAAGATGTGAATCGAAAAACCGGTAAAGAAAACAGTATACCGGCAGAACATATGCAGTCTGAAACCGTTAACTCCTCTGATCTTACTGAAGGGAAAACGGTTTCATCTTCAACAGGGCCAGAAGAATTACTGACTGCCGCCTATACACCTTCCCCGGTTTTTGAACAGGCTGTTAAAAATGTGCTCAGAGGAGATGAGATACAGGTAATCAGTCCCGATGATTCGGCCCTTTTTATTGCAGGCGCTTCTGTTCCCTTTCACTGGCAGCATGTTGGACAAAAGCTTATAACGCTGGTTGTGCGGAAAAACACAGGCGAGGCCCTGTTTATGGAACCGGTCACACCGCCCTTCCGTTACAGGATCAGCCAACCCGGACTGTATTACTGGCAATTGATAGTGGATGACAATGTTGTTTACACGGGCAAGTTTATGGTTAACAAATAGCATGACGCACGGTCTTTAACCCGGGCCGATAAGGGTATATCCGCCCCAGAACAGCGGATAAGCATATTTTTCATCCCTTATCATTTCGAGCTTTGCTTTTTGTAGTGCCCCGGCATAAGTCATACCCTGCAGAAGCCCGTTGTAAAAGCTTACCATGAGTTTGTGTGTGCTCAAATCGCCCACCTTCCATAAGGTATAGATAATATTGGGAATGCCTGCATACAAGAACCCTCTGGCCATAGAAATTACACCTTCTCCGTTCACCAGCCTTCCCATGCCTGTTTCACAGGCACTCAGAACCACAAGGTGGGCCTGCAGGTCGAGATCATACAATTCATTGGAAAATAACAGGCCGTCATTTTCGGGGAGGTTAACCGAAGACTCTTTGTATGGAAGGGAATTATCAGTAATAGTCCGGGAAAGGATCAATGCGGAAAGATCAGGATGGGTTTCATTGATCAGACCATGGGTGGCAATATGAATGTATTTGTAATGACCGGTTTCATTACGAAATACCTGTTCGTTCGCCATCGAATGGAGATATCCCCGGGCCGGTATTGCTTTCTGGTTAAACAGTGCAACAATGTCGTGAATCTCATTCTCTGAGAAAGCCAGTTCATTCCAGGTGTTCCCGTTTACGGAAACCGAACGGAGGACTTCCTTACCGGCTGTCAATGTGTCGAAGATAACCCTGTTCCGGGCAAGAATGTAGCCGTTAATGCTGTCAGTCCTGAAAACCGGGGCAAAGCCAATGAAACTTTCGGGGATATTAACAATGGTATGGTCATCCTTTGTGGCGTTCATGAACATACTTGCAGAGTAATGGTAGCTTATGGCATATTGTTGTATCAGGAAAGACGCTTTTGTGAAATCGGCATTTTTTACCGGCATTCCATCGTGGCATAAGGTCTCAAAAGGAAGGTAATGAAGCCGCTTATCAGGAATGATGACCAGGTGTTTTTTACGGCTGATTGCAGTTTCAACAGGTTTAATAAGGATATCGTATAAGGTATTGCTTGTTACCCTGAATTTGTCCAGATCATAGGTTTTAATACTTTTAAGGCAGGCCATCAGTGTTTTTTCAAAAGTCTGATCAATGGCGATACGCACAAGTTGAGCCCCTTCGGTTTTAAGTATCTGGATATACAGTGAAGTATCGGCCAATGTATATGAAAGGATGGCAGAGCTGTCATCGAGTATGCGGCAAATACTGCGGCAGGAAGCTACCTGCTCCTCTGCAGTGACCCTGTTATAGGCCGGATATGCTTTTGCGTAACCTGATTTCAGCTTTTCATATTGTTCTTCATATTCAACAAGGTTCTTGTACAGCAGGCTGACTTCACTGCCTTGCAGGGTATCCGGGTCTTCATCAAGGTTCAGTATTTTAGTCCTGCAGGAGCGGATCCTGGATGCCAGCTCTTTTTCTTTTTTAACCAGTGAATCGGGAATTCCCGCAAGCTGAAGGGCCTTTTTATGCGTGATTGACTCACGGAGTATTCCATATTTACCGGTTTCCATCAGCCTGAATATTTCGCTCAGCAGGGTTGAATCTCCGTTAATCCGGTATTTTAAGTAAAGCGTGTTAATTGCATCGGCAAACAAGGCAGAGCTTTCTTCCGACAGCCATTGTTTTGATTCATCACCTGAATAATCTCTGCGCAGTGAATGCAAAAAATCAACAGCATGGTTATAGGCTATAATTGCTGAATCAAGTGCATCAAGCCTGGCGTTATCGTTCCGGAACAATTGCGTGTGAACCCTGGCCTTTAATGCAACAGACTTCAGGTATCCGGGTTGGTCCAGTACAACGGTCTTTTTTATGGTTTCCTGTACCGGCAGGGTTCTGCTGTTTATACGTATGGCCGTTTTAACGCATAACAGCGCTGAGTCGGGCTGATTGACGGCCAGGTAGCTTTCAGCTAGGTTGTTTTCATAATGGGCCAGGTCGGGATGATTTTTCCCGTAACCTGAAGCTTTCAGGTTATTTATCGCTTCGGTGAACCTGGCAATAGCCATGGCATAATCACCTTTCCTGAAATACACATCTCCTATGTTGTTGACAGTCTGAGCTACGTCAATATTATAATTTCCGTAGACGGCTGTTTTGATCTCCAGGGCTTTGTTATGATAATCCAGGGCTTTTTCGAATTCTTCGCTGTGCCTGTATACATTGGCCAGGTTCATGTATGACATGGCTATATCGGGGTGATTGGCCGGGAGCGAGGCTTCTCTTATAGCCAGTGCCTTCAGATGATAATTCAGCGCCTGCTGATAGTTGCCCGTTACTTCAAAAATGGCGCCGAAATTGTTCAGACATTGCGCTGTAAGCGGATGTTGTTCGCCGTATATTTCAAGGCGAATGCCGTATACCAGTTTTTCGTAATCCAGCGCTTTTTGATAATCGCCTTTTTGGTAAAACACAACAGAAAGATTGCTGTAACTGGCAGCCGTATAAAGATGGTTTTTCCCCAGGGTCTTCAGCCTGATATGAAGCGCCCTTTCGTGCATGGTCTGCGCGGAGTCAATCTCCCCCAGGTCAAGGTATGCGTTGCCAAGTGTATTATATCCCGATGCGATTTGCGGATGCTCAGGGCCATAATTTTTTCTGACGATGTCAGATGCTTTTAAGCAATGATGGATGGTTTTATCATATTGTCCCGCGAATGAATAAACAATACCAAGATTTCCGTGGGCTGATGAAGTCCGCATATGATCAGCGCCGTAATGATCAGATGACAGCCTGAGGACATGCGTCATATAATGAATAGCCCTGTCAAAGGCTGAATAATTGCAGAGTATCCTGGCCTTCAGGGTATAGGCATCAATCAAAATAACGGTTGAGTCGGTCCCCGGTTCTTTTATATTGTCAAAAACAATGGCCAGGGTATTTTCTGCACTGTCGATGTCATTCATGTATGAATAAACATAAGCGGCTTTGGTGAGGGACTTAAGGTTCATATGTTTCAGACCGGAATCCGCAAACCATTCAGCAGCCTGCCTGTAATAATAAAGCGCACTGTCATACTGCTGCCCTTTATCAAACAGGGCAGCTTTGTTAAAATACCTGTACCCCAGGCTGTCAGAGTTTGCCTGAGCGGCAAGGCGATGGGGAAAATAAAGAATGAAAAAGGTCATCAGAAGGTATAACAGGTGTGTCAGGATGGTTCTCATAGTAAAGGCAATAGCAGGGTTTAACGGTGTATCTGTTTGTTTGCGACGTAAAATGAACAGGTTTCAAAATTAACATAAAATTGCATTGACGCCAGGCAAAAATTGCCTTTCCCTGCCGGGAGCTGTTGCATCTTTATCCTGCCGAAGATTATGGGGCAGATCCTGTTGCCGGACGGTTCATAAAATAAAAAACCGATTCTGTCATGATTGCAGTTAAGCATGTTCAATCAAGCGCAGACTCTGTCTTTTTTGTTATTGACCACTGTAAGGATCAGTCCTGGTGTTTTATGCAGGGTCTGAATGAGGAACAACAAAGGATAATCAAAGGTACCTGTTTCAACTAAACTTTTTCCATTATCAATTCCCTCGCAGCGCCAATCGCCGCATCTTTAATGTATATTGCAAGTTCATTATCGTCGTCAAGCAATGCCTCCTTCTCTCCCGGATTGAACATTCCGTTCGTTTCAGCATAATGGATGAAATTACGGAACCATTTGTTAAACAAGGCAAGGAAATCATTGGCTTCATAGGCAGATGCATCATCACCCGGTACAAAATCCATCGCAAATTCTGCCAGGCCGGTGGCAAAGTCGTTGATCCTTTCTTCGGTCATCTGCAAACCATCTTTATTTTTCATGGCTGTGTGTGATTTATTGTTCAATAAGTTATTGTGCTGCAAGATAATTGTACGAAAGAAGCCAAAAAATGTCAGAATTTCCAACCTATATATGACTAGTTGACAATAAGTTGTGATGAAACAGGGAAATATTTACATGAAGCAGTTGCATAAAAGCAATTATTTTAAGCTGTTCTCAAAGATTTTATCAGGGAAAAGGGCAGTTAATATACCGGTAATGCTTTGCGGAAAATGACTGAATGGGCAGCAATTTATGACAGACAGAAAAAAGCTTGTGTTTAATACAAACATTTGATATTTTTAAAGCCTGACCGAAAGCATTATTATTAAAACAAGTATACCCCATGTTCTCAAAAATCAGACAATTGGCGATAAAACTGTTCACCGTGTGCCAACAAAGCGGTAAGACAACCCGGCCTGAAGCAGGAAAAAGAAAAGCGTTATGGCTATGGATTATCCTTGGCCTGGCCTCTGTAATCTGGGTTCTGATCCGGGTTGTTCCCAAGCCCAGCCGCGCAACCTATCCCTGCCAGAAAATTGCTCAGCCGCTGGCCGCCGGCTTCATTGCCTGGTTGCTGGGTCTGGCCGGGGCCACCCTGATCTGGCGAAAAGCCCGCAGCCTGTTTCATAAAAAACGATACGCGGTGGGAGCCATCTGTTTCGCAGCGGCGGCCCTGCTTTGTTATGTCACCCTGAGTGACACCCGTGATGTTGCCGCGTCAGCTGTAAACGCGTTAAACACAGCCGCCTTTGTTCCCTCCGATCCGGCCAACAGTCCTGTTGGCACTGCCAAAGGGATCCATCCCGGACGTGTGGTGTGGGTCTATGACAGCCTGCTCTGTGACCAGGGCAGCACCAGTGGCTGGTGGTGGGAAGATGATCGCACCGATCCCGAAGTGGCCCTGAGGATGATGGAGCAGGCGCTGATCAACCTCACCGGCATTGCCGATCCGGTTGTGGCCTGGGATTCTGTTTTCCGGTACTTCAACCGGACGCGTTACGGCCAAAACAATGTGGGTTACCAGGCGGGTGAAAAGATCGCCATCAAGGTCAACAACATCTTCTCCCGTTCCTATGAATGGACCAGCAGCCAGGATTACCGGCCCTGTCCGCAAATGCTGCATGCCCTGCTTGGGCAACTCGTAAACATGGCAGGGGTGCCGGAGGCTGACATCACCGTCTATGACTGCATCTTTTATCATGGCAACCCGGTTTACCAATATTGTCATGCCGACTTTCCCGGTGTGCGCTGGGCCGAAGGCGATGCCACGGACCGCAGCAACTATGAATCCGGTCCCGGCCCCGATCCCGGTACCCGTGAAAAGGTGGTGGCCGATACCCAATGCGTGGTTCATTATGGCGATCCGTCCCTCGTCCCGGGCAGCGGCAAGGTTTGCCTGCCCACGGTCGTCTCAAAGGCCCGGTATCTCATCAACGTCGCCCTGCCGCGCATTCATGAACTGGCAGGGGTCACCTGCTGCGCCAAGAACCATTTCGGATCAGTTTGGCATCCCGATCCTCCCCGTGAGAATAGCTATTACTACCATGGCTGGTGCCCTTTCTATATGCATAAGGCTGTAGCCTCCCTCAATTTCGCCGATGACATTCCCATGCGCCCCATGGGATCCTACAATGCCCTGGTCGATCTCATGGGCCACAAAGAACTGGGCGGCAAGACCCTGCTGTATATCGGTGAATGTATCCGCGCCAAGTTATGGTCTGCCCCGCCCTTTAACGGCGGTCCCGCCTCGAGTATCTTCATGAGCTAGGATGGCGTGGCCATCGAGTCGGTACTGCTGGACTTCCTGCGGTCCGAGGGGGACGTGCCCGCAGGCACACCGGATAATTATCTCCACGAAGCGGCACAGGCCGGCAATCCGCCTTCGGGCACGGTCTATGACCCTGAAAACGACGGCATCCCCCTCGGGAGCCTGGGCGTACACGAGCACTGGAACAACGCTACCGACAAACAGTACAGTCGCAACCTGGGCACCGGTGAGGGCATTGAGCTGATCAAAATACTGAGATACACTCCGACGGCGGTTGATCCTGGCACTGTTGATAACCCCGGCAAGTTTACGCTTCTCGCGAATTATCCCAATCCCTTTCATACTACAACCACCATCGGTTACACATTGCCTGCCTCTGCGGATATCCGGCTGAGCATCTACAACCTGAAGGGAGAAAAGGTGCGCACCCTCATCCGTCAGCATCAGCCTGCAGGCACCTTCGGGATAAGCTGGGATGGATGCAATGACAACAACGTACGTGTGGCTCCCGGTATTTATATTTACCGCATGGAAATCAACACGGGCAGGGCAACATTCAGCCAATCCCGCCAGATGTTGCTCAGGTAGTTACAGTGTGAAAATGGCGAAGTCAGGAGACCATAGCCGTCAACTTAAAAAATTATTCAATAGATCAAAGCACTTTCTTTATTAATTTGAACTGAGTTTTGAAAATGTGCTATGTTCAGCATTAACTGCTATCTTATTGACATCGATCTATACAAACGAATGAATATCTGCAATATGCATTCTTAAGTTGAGAGCTATGGCCACCTGACTTCAACAGTTCAACTGAGGCTGTGTTCCCGTTCGGCGCTTTTCAGATTGCTTCCGATAAAAATTCCCTTAAATGAATGTGTTTAATTCCCTTAAAGGTGTTTTTTCCAAACATTTCATCCATGCTAACCACGTATTTTGGATAATTGTCCTTTATAGTCAGTAAGTTTCCAAATTCACGCTCAATGGTTGTTTCATCCTGCAGAAGATAGCATACCTGTACATAAACCCGTTCACCTTGTTTTTCCGCAACAAAATCAATTTCAGCATTTGCAATTATTAATGGTATTAATGGGGTCGGACCGGGCTCTTATATAGAATAAAATTGTTAATGGATTAATCTACCCAGGTTCGTAAGGAACATACATTTTTTAGCAAAACAAAGAAATAAATCAAATCCGCTCCGAATCTACTGCTTGTAGCTGTCGGATAGCAAATGAATGCATCCTGAGCTCCATTAGGAGCGACCTGTTTGTAGCAAAACAAAAACAACCCATAAACACAGCTCCGTAGAGCCTGCCCCGCCTATCGGTCGGGGCAGGCTCTACGGAGCCGGAATATGCCAAGTATAACGCTCAAAGAAATAACAACAGGCTTTGCACATTATTCATATTATATTGTTTTTTAATTATTTAGTAATGAACTGATGAAACTATTAACAATATTTTTCTATATAAGAGCC
>JAFGTR010000136.1 GCA_016934055.1 Bacteroidales bacterium
ACAGCCCTGTAGACCTTAAATGTCCTCCGGACCATGGAAGGATCGGTTTCAATACCACTATCCCTTCAGGTCAATTGTTATCATGTCTATCCTTTCAATCCTTCTAAATCCTGTTAAAGAAAATATCATGTCTATCCTTTCAATCCTTCTAAATCCTGTTAAAAAAAGTCGGACGCTTCAAAAGCGTCCGACAGTTAAAGAAAACAAATATTTTACAGGTCCTTATTCCTGAATCTTAACAGCTATGGTAATAGTTCCTGAAGCGCCGGTGTTGAGATTTGTTACCTGTAGAACACCTTTTTTGCCGTCAGCTGTCTCGAAAGCAACTGTTGTTCCAACATCAAGGCTGGTCACTTTGGAAGCAGAAAGTCCGCTGATGGCATTAACCTCAGCTGCTGTGACATTGCTGTAATCCAATGAGCTTGCACCAAATTTTGTAGCATTCTTTGTGCTCCATGTGCTGGTCCATGTAAATGATCCGACTCCCGTGCCGTCAACGGTTTCATCGTTGGGCGCTGCAAGTGTGGCCAGATTTGTGGCACCATAATAATACAGCATATCAATTGATGCAGCATTGTTTTTTGCCTGGTCTTCGGCAATCTTATAACGTAAACCGGTGTTAGCATCCAGGCAACTGGGGTCAGTGCTGGTCTGTGCACCCAAAAGAATGGCTGTAAACTCAGCCTTCAATGCCGGTGCAAGGTTAACCTTTACACTGATGGATTTGGAAGCTGTCTGTCCTTCCTTATCAACCGCTTCTATTTTGACACTGATATCTTCGCTGATATTATCAACGGTTATCCTGAACGTGTAAGTCAGATCATCTGTGGTTGTTATATCACCAGCATTAAAAGATGAATAAGTGCCAATCTGTGTTTCGCTGGCTGTTGTAACCCTGTAAACAGTTACTTTGTCGAGTTTTTCTTCTGCAACAATTTCACCTGTAATGGTGGCTGAAGAAATGCCTGCTCCAAGGGTTATTTCAGTGCCATCATCAAATGTAATGTCAGGCGCCAGGCCGGTAGTGTCATCACCGCATGAATTCAGGAGAACGGCCATGCTGATTACTCCAAGTCCCAAAAAAAGTCTTTTCATTTTCATAAAGTTTAAAAATTAATTTAACATAAAAGTATTTTCGCTTCTTTTCACAAACTATTTTGTTGAAGTTACAAAAAATTCACATTCACAAACAAATAATTATCATAAATTGTTTAAAATCATATCTGTTTTTATGAAACAGTGAAATTAGACCACTGCCGGTATTAACTCCTGTACAAATTAATGTAAATTATCCCTATAGCCTCTTTATACAAAGATAAAAAAAGTTAAAATCTGTTAAAAAACAACATTGTTAATGAACAAAAAATATACCAGAAATAAATAACAGCAACAACATTGCAGATAAACGAAGGCCTCTCATCTTATATTGTATACATGAAGAATGCGAGCCGGGATAACTTAATAAGCCTATGCCGGCAGACCCTTTACAGTAAAAGATGCTTATTCGCATGACAAAACTGACCTTTCTGATTTCTCGTTTTTTTTCCTTTATTTAGCATGTCGAAAATCCTGATCAAAATGAAAAAATACAACCTCATCAATACCATCTCGGGATGGGTGATCTTCCTGATAGCCGCCTTTGTATATCTTTCTACCATGGAGTCCACAGCCAGTTTCTGGGACTGCGGTGAATTTATCTCATCAGCCTTCAAGATGGAGGTCGGACATCCTCCCGGAGCACCATTTTTTATGATCGTGGCACGTTTCTTCACCCTCTTTGCCGGCGACAATACAGAAAATGTAGCCACAATGGTTAATGCCCTGTCTGCCCTTGCCAGCGCGGCAACTATTCTTTTCCTGTTTTGGACCATCACACACCTGGCCAGAAAGATCATCATAAAAACCGATGATTTTCCTGCCGCATCGGTCGCAGCCATTATGGGAGCAGGCGTTGTCGGCGCCCTGGCCTACACCTTTTCTGACACATTCTGGTTTTCAGCCGTTGAAGGGGAGGTCTATGCCAGCTCCTCACTGTTCACCGCCCTCGTCTTCTGGGCCATTCTCAAATGGGAGAACATTGCCGACCAGCCCCACGCCAACCGCTGGCTGGTGTTCATTGCATACCTCATGGGACTGTCAATAGGGGTTCACCTGCTCAACCTGCTGGCCATTCCGGCCATCGTCCTTGTATATTACTTTAAGAAATATGAAGTCACCCGTGCAGGGGTTATAAAAGCCCTGCTGGTCTCTGCCCTGATCCTGGGATCAGTCATGTACATCATCATGCCCGGACTTATCAAAATTGCCGTATTCTTTGAACTGCTGTTTGTGAATTCCTTCGGTTTACCTTACAGCACCGGAATATTGATCTATATCCTGCTGCTCATCGGCCTCATCATCTGGAGCATCTATTACACCCATAAAAACGGAAAGGCCATTCTCAATACGGCCATTTTGTTCCTGGCTGTCATCATCATCGGCTATTCCTCCTACGCCATGCTGGTCATCCGTTCCAATGCCAACCCGCCCATGGACCAGAATGACCCCGAAGACCTGTTTTCATTGCAGTACTACCTCAACCGTGAACAATATGGTGACCGTCCCCTCCTGCACGGTCACTATTTCAACGCCCCCGCCATATCGTCAAAAGAAGGCAGGACATACCGTATCCCTAAAGACGGCAAGTATGTGAAAACCGGCACCAGGATAAAATATGTTTACGACAACAAGTTCACAACCGTCTTCCCCCGCATGTGGAGCAGCGACGAAGAACATGTGCGTTCATACATTGAATGGGCAAGGCTCAAAGAAAGATCACTCTACGAGGCCAGTGTCGACCAGCATGGTAATGTCATCAGGGACAGGCAGGGCAATGTTGTCTATGATCACAGCAGGGGCAAAAAAGCCCCGACATTCGGACAAAACCTGCGGTTTTTCTTCCGCTACCAGCTTGGCCACATGTATTTCCGGTATTTCATGTGGAATTTCTCGGGACGGCAGAATGACATCCAGTGTCATTCCAGGTACGAGATCACCAAGGGTAACTGGATCACCGGCATACCTTTCATCGATGAGATACGCCTGGGAAACCAGGATGAGCTGCCTGACAATCTGCTGAACAACAAAGCCCGGAACCGGTATTTTATGCTTCCCCTGCTGCTGGGTTTAGTTGGCCTGCTGTATCATTATTCCCGCCATGTGAAAGATTTCTGGGTTGTGATGGTGCTCTTCATCATGACCGGCATTGCCATCGTGATCTACCTCAACCAGTACCCCAACCAGCCCCGTGAAAGAGATTATGCCTATGCCGGCTCATTCTATGCCTTTGCCATCTGGATCGGACTGGGCGTATTGGCCCTTTATGAAGTCCTCCGGAAGATCCTGCCGGCCTCCCTGTCGGCCTGGCTGGCATCGGTGCTGGCCCTCGCTGTCGTGCCAACAGTCATGGCCGCTGAAAACTGGGATGACCACGACCGCTCAGGCCGTTACATGGCACGTGACTTCGCCTATAACTACCTTAACTCATGTGCACCACAGGGCATCCTGTTCACCAATGGCGACAACGACACATTCCCGCTCTGGTATGCCCAGGAAGTGGAGGGCATCCGCACCGACGTGAGGGTGGTGAACCTCAGCTACCTCGGCGCCGACTGGTACATCGAACAGATGCAACGCCGTGCTTATGAATCGGCCCCGCTGCCCATTTCTATGACAAAGGATAAATATATCACCGGAAAAAGGGACATCAACTACGTCGTTGAAAGATTCAACGAATATATTAACCTGAAAGATATCATTGACTGGGTTGCCAGCGATGACCCCAGGACCAAGACACTGCCCAACGTGAGCGAAAAAATCGATTACCTGCCTTCACGAAAATTCATCCTTCCCGTCGACTCGGCGAAAGTGCTGGCCAACGGCACTGTCAGACCTGAGATGGCTGACAGGATAGTGAAAGAGCTGCGATGGGAACTGGAACCCGGACGGCGTTACCTTGTGAAAAACCACCTCATGATCCTCGACATGCTGGCAACCTACCAGTGGGAAAGACCCATGTATTACGCCATCACGGTCTCAAATGAAAATTACCTTAACCTCGACAGGTATTTTCAGATCCATGGTCTTGCCTACCGTATTGTACCGATCGAATCAGAAGGCACCATGTACGGCAGGGGTGGTATTGACACAGAGATCATGTATGATAACTTTGTCAACACATTCAGATGGGGAGGCGTTGAAAATCCCGGTGTTTACATTGATGAAAATGTCAACGGCATGCTTTTGAACTTCCGCAATAACTTTGGACGCCTTGCCCTTGCCCTCATCAACGAAAACAAAATGGATTCGGCAAAAATCGTTCTGGATAAATGCCTTGAAGTGCTTCCTGATACCGTTTTACCCTATAATATCTTCAGCCTCTCGGTCATCGACGGTTACCTGCAGCTGGGCGATACAACCCGGGCTGATGAAATCAGCAGCATCCTCAGGGAGAATGTGTACGACGACCTTGAATATTATGCCAGCCTTGGCGCAAAATACGACAACCACCTCATGTACGAAAAGCAGGTTGCCTTTTACGTGCTTGATGAACTCAGAAGGCAGGCCTATCTGAATAATCAGCAGGATATCCTTGCCGAGATACAGGAGCGTATGCAATTCTACGCCTCAGCATTGAAAATGCAACTGCAATAACCATGCTGCCAACACGAATCCCCGGGCTGGTGAAAAGGCTGTACCACAGCCTGACATGGGATTTGTACAACTGCACCGACAGTGTCTTCCTGACCTTTGATGACGGCCCGACACCAGGGGTGACCAAACAGGTGCTGGATATCCTTAAAGCCTTTGATGCCCTCGCTACATTTTTTTGTATCGGCCGGAATGCGGAACGAAACCCGGAACTTATCAGCATGATCAGGTCTGCAGGACATATCATCGGAAATCACACATACAGTCATCTGAACGGCATGAAAACCAGGAACAGGGATTACTACAATGATATTCAGCTGGCCCGGTCCTTCACCCCTTCAGAATTGTTCAGGCCGCCCTATGGTATGATCAGTCCCTCACAGATAAAACACCTTAAAAAACAATACACCATCATCATGTGGGATATCATGAGCTATGATTATGATCCCGCTGTCTCCAGAGAGAAATGCCTTGACAATGTGATAACTTCAGTACGGCCGGGTTCCGTCGTGGTCTTCCATGACTCCCTGAAGGCTTCGGAGAAAGTGTTGTATGCGCTGCCCCGGGTGCTGGAGTTTGTGAAGGAAAAGGGGTGGAAGGGAAGCCCCCTCCGGCTCCCCATAAGGGGGAGAGAAAGAAAGGATTGCGAATGTTAATGCAAAAAGATGTGTATAGCCACTAAAACACTAAGGCACCAAAAAATATGATCTTTGCGATCCTTTGCGCCCTTTGCGGTTTAAAATTCAGATTCGTATAGAAGAGCCAACAATCGCAATCAGTAGTCCCTAAATTCTTTGTGCCTTTTTGTATCTTTTGCGGTTTAAAAAAACTGCCGATCAGGCAGGTATAAAATAATCTTTGCGTCTTTGCGTCTTTGCGTCTTTGCGAGAAATAAATTTTTACATCTTTGCACCTTTGTGGTTAAACAACAACAACACCAGATGCCTCATCACCATACTCAGCACCACATCCACCTTTCCAACCAGTCCCTTATTCAGGCTTATCAGGTAAACCATCCTGTCAAACCTTGCATTTAACGTCAGGTCTTCCTCTCTTCCGCAGGAAATGGCTCTCAGACAGGTTTTCATCATCCAGGCAAATGGTTTGTCCCTCTCTGAAAATGAAATAGTCTTTTCCGGTATCTCAACCTCAAATAAAAGGTGCATCATCGCAAAAGCCAGCCATAAAGACCTTTTCATATGCAGCGAAACTGCCACTGCGATGACCCTGTTCATGTCCATCACATCCTTTTTCTGCCTGTAAAAATGCATTATATCCAGCAGCCACGCCAGACGGCTGAACCGGTGGCAGGCTGCATGGTAACACAAATAAACAAAGTACTTTTCTGTTGGCAGCACCGGTATGGTAATGCTTTCAAACGCTTCCTGCCTAATATCCCTAAAGAAATTCCTGTAACGGTGTGCCGTCAGGATAGTATTGGCCAGCGGCTTCACATGCAGGTCAACAGCACATCTGGCTTCCCTGCTGAAATAATGCACCTCGCGTTTGGCCGATACAAAAAACTTTTGCTTCCAGTTCCCGGTCATCAGCTTCTGTTCGGAACAGGCATATCCCGCCCTCAGGAATACCTCGTGAAAGGCTGCCAGATCATCCGTGTTTACCACCATAATGTCCAGGTCGACAGATACCTTCACCGCCTCCTTGCCATACAGCATCCGCGCCAGGTGCGGGCCCTTGATGACGGCATAACACAGGCCTTTTTCATTGAGGTTCCGGCACAGCGCAATCAGTTCATTTAACTGCCGTAATGACTTAATGGCCTGTTGTGTGATCTTTGCATGAAGGTTCTTTATCTCCCCGGCTAAATCAGGAGAGGGATTTTTCTGAAAATAACGGAAAAGAGAATAATCAGTGGCATGGCGGGTGGATAATGCGGATAGCCTGGCATATTCATCCTTATCAACATTTTTTAAAACCTCTTCAACATTACCGAATGTCACAGCATTCACAAAATCCAGCAAAACCTTCAGCTGAGAAGGAAATTGCAGGTTCATCCATTGCTTTAATCCTGTATAATCAACCATGATCCTTAAAATATAACATGATCATCAGGTAAGCATAAAAAGCCCCCGGATTCAGGTAATTCAACTCAGCTTTATCACGCCTAGCAAGCTTTTCATACCATTCCTGAAAGCGGGAAAAATCAAAAATTTCATTCAGATATGTTGAGTCTGAACATGAATTTATCATATCAAGCATCAAATCCTTTTCATTTACAAAACCATAACGCGTTTGAGGGATTGTGGACCCCGACTTATCATTGCGTTGCCTTATCATTTCCGGAACAAAATCTTTAATAGCCTGCCTGAAAATATAGCGATTTATGCCATGATGTTGTTTTACCCAGGGTGGCAAGGACAGACAGGTCTCCATCAGGTCAATATCCCACAACGGATAACGATATTCCAGGCCATACTGGGCTGCCGCCGTATAACAGTATTCCATGCGTTGGGGTACATGATCGAGCATAATACGGTCGAATTGTTGCCAGGATACTTTTTTTCGCCTGAATTTTCTGTAATTATCCCCAAGGCGTTTCCTTAATATATTTATTGCTGCAAAGTCAGGTTTCAAGGGAAGGTTGGTAAAGCGCCGATCTAACAATTCCGATGTAAAAACGCCTGAATTGTATCTTTGATAATATATTATTGATTTAATATATCTTGCTGCCAAAAGCCCCGGTTTAACTAATGATTTAAGGGTAATGCCATTATAATACAATTCATCGATTATGACTTTCCATTGCCGGTCTCGGATAAGTTCATTCCATGGCAAAGATACTCGGGCTGAAACAAGTTCGTCACCGCCAAATCCTGAAAGCAAAGCCTGAATTCCCTGTTCACCGGCCTTTTCATAAAGTCCCCGGTCAAAAACACTGTAATTCTGCTGAACAAAACATGCCTGTAGTTCAACGGTATACTGAAGCAATTCCGGAATCGTACAGTCCAACCGGTCAACACCGTTCCATTTGATGGTTTTAAAATCAACCATTTCTGAAATAAATTCCCGTTCATCCTTAAAATCAATACCGGTATTTTCAGGGAAAACATTGGAGAAAGCAGTAAATGATATATGGTTCTTTACAGCAAAATCCGAAGCCATGCCGGTCACCGCCGATGAATCAAGGCCGCCGCTTAACTCTGAACCCGGGAAAGTCACCCCTGCACAACGCATATTCACAGCCTTTACCAGTTTTTCACGGAACAAAGCAATGTAGTCTTCTTCATTTGGCAATTGAATTCTCTTTTCGGGATCGAACTGCCAGTATTGTTGAATCTGAAGGTTCACTTTTGTTACATGCAGGTAATGACCCGGTTTCAGTCTGAAGACATTCTCAAAAGGAGAAAGTTCCTTTTTTGTTTTTACCGTTACCAGGGTATCTAAAAGGTAATCATGCCGCAGGGCAGGTTTTGTTTTAAATGAAGCCTTTACATAACGCAATTCAGAACCAAAAACAAAAACACCATTCCGGTAACAATAAAAAAACGGCCTCACCCCCATATGGTCCCTCCCGCAGAAAATCTCACAGGTTTCCCTGTTAAAAACCACAAAAGCAAAGTCCCCGTACAAATATTTCACACAGGCCTTCCCCCATTTCAACCACGCCTCCAGCACAATCCCCGTATCACTAATCCCTCTTTCCCCATTCTGTTTCTGTTTCTCACTCTCACCCTCACTCTCTCTCCCTTTCTCCCCTTCTCCTCTTCTCTTCATCTCTCCGTCCCTCAGTCTTCCCAAAACCTCTTCCCTCTTATACAAGCTCACATCCCCCACAACCACCCACGGTCCGCTTACCGACATTGTATCCTTCCCCTCCACCAGCGGATTCTCCAGCACAACAGCCGCCGCCACAAATCCGCCTCTAACCTCAAATGTCTCAAGCCGTCTCGGCTTAACATACCTCGCTGCCCCCTTCATCCTGCCGATCATCTCAGGGTCAGTCTTTTGCAATTTCGTATTCAGTATTCCAAAAATTGGTGGCATAATCAAACCGTATTTCCGCCCTAAATTACATTGTTCTTTTTAGATCGTCAAATTAAGAACGGACCATGTCATTATGTTAAGAATACTGTTCGAACAGTCCTGGAACCTCACCCCCTCCCCTCTCCCAAGGGAGAGGGGCGATTGCTCATGCTAATGGTTTGGTTACTGCTTATCAATAATGAAAAAAATTCTACATCACCTGCCGCTTCCCGCTACAACTTGTCACTTGTAACTCGTAACTCGTAACTTGTAACTTGTCACCGCCTTGGCTCTTGGCTCTTTTATTACTCATCCCTTGTCCCTATATTTTTCACTATTCATTTTTCACTATTCACCATTTCACCTTTCCACCGTTCCACTTTTCCACCGTTCAACCGTTCCACCGTTCCACCGTTTCACCTTTCCACCGTTCCACTTTTCCACCGTTCCACTTTTCCACCGTTCCACTTTTCCACCTCATTCCGTTTTACTAATTTTGCCCCATGTTCGCCAAAAAAAAATACCCATACAGCTACCGCGCCTACGGCCTTAACATCCTGTCGCAACTGCCGGTGACCGGTTTCGAGCCGGCATCGTTTGAAACCGCTGATGTGCACATTCACAAAGGCCCCGTACCTGAAAACCTTGGCAACATTATCAACCAGGGCGTACTTTACCAGTCGAACGAAAGCGAATTCCTTTTGCGGATGGAAAACGTTGGCGCATATTACGTGAGGAACGGGAACGAAATTATTGTACAGCCTACCAATACTGCTTCTACAGGAGAAGTCTCTGCTTTTTTAACAGGTACTTCTTTTGGAGCCCTCATGCACCAGAAAAAGCTTCTCCCACTGCATGCAAGCACAGTCATATTCAAAGAAAAATGCCTTGTAATAGCCGGAATATCAGGTGCAGGGAAAACAACCCTTGCAGCAGCCTTAATAAAAGCAGGAGGCACCCTGGTGGCCGATGATGTTTCAGTGATTGATTTTTCCGGAGAAAAACCGGCAGTTCATCCGGCCTTCCCTACCATTAAAATATGGGAGGACAGCCTGAAACACCTTGATATTAATATAACAGACCTTGAACCCGTAAGGGGAGAATTAAAAAAGTATTATCTGCCAGTAAACAAATTCAACCACATTTACACAGCAATAAGCCATATATATATATTAAACACCCATAACCGCCCTGAACTTGAAATAAAATCACTGCAAGGCGTTGATAAATTCAGGATATTGAAAAAGCACACCTATTTTTTCAGGGGTATTCCGAAAACCGGCCTTGAAAAGAATCATTTCATCCTGGCGAACAAACTTGCTGTAAAGACACCCATTACACTGCTCACTCGTCCAAACAGGGAATTTAACACTGAAAAAATAGTCAAGGCTATTTCAGAAAACCTTTGATGTAGAATCCATGGATGATCTGAAAAAAATAGTCTGGCTGGCTTCCTACCCGAAATCAGGCAATACATGGTTCAGGGTTTTTATAACGGCTCTTTTACACCCTGAAGAACCTTCAGTGGATATCAACAACATGCATCCCGCCACCATTGCCAGCAGCCGGCAATTATTCGACGAACTGGCCGGCGTGCCTTCAGCCGATCTTACGCCCTCGGAAATTAGAAATCTCAGACCATTTGTATATCGCCGTAATGCCTTGGAATCAGAAGAGATTATATACCAGAAAGTGCATGATGTTTATGCTCTGTTGCCTAATGGACAAACATTATTTCCGGCTGATATAACCAGGGCCGTGATGTATTTCATACGCAATCCGTTGGATGTGGCTGTTTCCTTTTCTCATCATTTGTCTGCCCCCATAGACAAAACAATTTCGATAATGAACAACCCCGATTATGCATTTTGTCAGCGGATTGACAGGCTGCATAATCAATTGCAGCAGAACCTCTTTACCTGGAGCGGTCATATAAAAAGCTGGGTGGATGATTCGGGATTGCCTGTAATGGTCATTCGTTATGAAGATATGCATAAAGACCCTTTAAAGGCTTTTTCCGGGGCGCTTGCCTTTATCGGGCTCAAAAAAGATCAAAAGGAAATTGAAACCGCCGTGGAGCAGGCCTCATTTAGCAACCTCAAAAAGCAGGAGGAAGAAAAAGGCTTTTCAGAAAAAAGTCCAGGTTCAGACAGCTTTTTCCGCAAAGGCATCGTGGGCGACTGGAAAAATGTCTTATCAAAAGAACAGGTAAAACGCATTGTCGACGCCCACGGCGATATGATGAAACGGTTTGGGTATGATGTTGATGTGTAGGGTAATCATCGTAGCTTTTTACCCATCCGGGGGAAAGGGGAAACTCCGTGCGATGTTTTTGCCAGTTATGCCCCTCTACCTCCCCAGGGGGAGAACACAGGCATTGGTTAATTGTGAAGGGGTGTGCGGAAGTTGGTTCGGTAAAAGGGGTCAGTGTAACACCGTGGGGAAAGGCGTTTTTGTTCAACAAAAATGACTTTATGTAACGTGACCAGTCCCCCCCTTGGGGGGAGAGAGGGTGGAAGAGAAACGCACTGCGATGCTTCTGCCTGTTAACCCCTCTACCTCCCCAGGGGGAGAACACAAACATTGGTTTTTGTGTTGGGGTATGCGCAAGTTTGTGCAATAAAAGGAGTTTTGTGAAACAACATAGCAAAAAGTTTTTTTTGTTCAACAAAAATGATTTTGGGTAACGTAACAAGTCCCCCCCTGGGGGGATTTAGGGGGCTTCTTCTCTCCCTCCCCTTCTGGTGAGCCGGAGGGTTCCTCCATTCATCCCCAATTTTCCCCCCTTCGTCAATCATCCCCCACCCCTGTTAATAAAAACTTAACATTCACATTAAAATGTCGTATATTTACTTAAAGCTTACTATTTTTGTATAAATAATAGTTTATAAGCTCAAGCAATATGGGAATATTGTCAAAAAAGAATGAGATCACTCCGGATACGGTTCTTCAACGAAAGCCTGAATTGCTATTTAATGAGATCGACGGTGAAGTGGTTATGCTGAGTATTGAAAATGGCGAATATTATGGTATGGATAAGGTTGGTTCACGTATTTGGGAATTACTTGAACAACCTATTAAAATGAATGAACTTACAAATATACTAATATGCGAATTTGAGGTTTCAAACCAACAATGTGTTGAAGAATCATTGGAATTCTTAAGTAAATTATATGAGAAAAAACTAATTATTACTAAATAATCCAGTATCTGTTTTAATATGTCATTAATAAAAGTGTTTTATTATATAAAAAGATTTTTTGAAATTCCTGCATTAGAGAAAATGTTATTTTTTTGGGGTTTTTTATTATTATTTATTGTGACCTTTTTTGTTAAGTTCTTACCTTTCAAGTATTACTTATCAATTATTAGATCCCATCCACATTATTTAATCTCTAATGATAAAAAACCTAATATTATTAAAAAAACAAAAAAAACGTTAAATCGATTGGAAATAATAATGCCATTTAATTGTAGTTGCTTTGTAAAATCTATAGTATACAAGTTATTATTAAATTTTCAAGGTGTTCAAAGTAATATTGTTTTAGGTTTATATAGGAAAAATTCTTTAATTATTGAAGCACATTGTTATGTTAAGGCTGAGAACAAAATAGTATTTTTAAAAAAGAAGATAGATGAAATATATACAATAAATTAAATATTCTTTATAATATGACAGTAGATAATACAAATACGGAAAGCAATAAAAAAAAATGGACAAAGCCTACTGTACAATTCTTAGATATTAAGAAAACTCGAAGTGGCTGGAATCCTGCGTCTGCTGAAGATACTCCAGATATTTCACCTACAATAGAATCACCATTATGAACAGATTTAGGATAATCTACATGCTATGTTTGATCACTAGTTCATATCTTTTTGGTCAAAATTGGTTTGTTTCAGAGGGTTTATATGGTTCCTTCATTGAACCAAAGTATTCAATTGTTGATAATCAGAATAATATTTACATTTTATCTTTTTTCTCTGATACTATTTATTCTCCCTATTATACAAAATCATATGGTTCAAAGGATTTATTTGTCATCAAAATTAATTCATCAGGAAATATTATATGGTATCGAAGTATAGGTAGTATTGGAAATGAATTTGCTGGCGGTATTTCACTTGATAAAAACAATAATCTTTATATAACAGGAACTTTTTATGGTACATGCAAATTTTCAATTAATGATTCTTTAATCAATCAAAGTGGTAATGGAGACATTTTTTTTGCCAAATATAACAAGGATGGCACCTTTATTTGGGCAAAGAAAATTGGTTCTTCAAGTACATATGAATCATCTTTAGATCTTTTATATAACGAAAGTAATAATTTTATTCTATGTGGAGCATTTAAAGATAGTTTAATTATTGGCAGTTATTCAGTTGACAAAGATACTTTGATAGCGAATAATTATATTTCACCTTTCATTTCTGAGTTTGACACTAGTGGCAATCACATCTGGTCAAAGAATTTTTTATGTAGTAATAATTCAACTCGCATTATGAGAATTGCGTTAAGTCAAAATGGCTATTATTTTGGAGGTTATTTTCAAGATAATTTTTATTTAGACATAGATACAATATCAAGTTACTCACCTTCAGCTTTTGATGCTTTTATATATAAGACTGATCTAAATGGTAATGGTCAATGGATTCGCAAAATTAGAGGTCAAAATAAAGAAAATTTCAAGTCTATTTCAATTGATGAGTATGATAATATTTATGTTCTAGGCAACTATAACAGTCCTACAATATATGTAGATTCAACCGAGACAATAACAAAAACTATTATTGGAAACTCTGGAGGCTACGACACATTTATTGCCAAATATAATCGTAGCGGTACCCTCCAATGGTTCATCCGCAAAGGCAGTACTTACAAAGACATCTACAACGATTTCGTTGTTCGTAACAACGTCATTTACGCCACCGGTTATTTTGGCACACCGATAATCTTTAATGATGATACCCTCAGGACCAACAGAAGCAATATGTATGATCCATTTCTGGCTGCGTTTAATGAGATCGGTGATCCGATTGCAGCCGTGAGCATGCAGGGAACAGACAGTGATACATTAACCGATATTGTTAATGCCGGCACTATCGTTAATATGGATTCTGATTCACGTGCTTATGTTTCGGGTTATTACAGGGCAAGGCAGTTCCAGATCGGTGACAGTACATACACCAGCGATAACTTCAACAAAAGCGACCTCTTCTTCGCCATATACGAGCATCCGCCTAAAGCTGTGATAACCGATGAGCAGATGGTTTCATGCAACGGCATGAGCGACGGTATGCTGCAGGTGACGCCTTACTTTATGAATCCGCCTTATACCTATAAGTGGAGCCATAACCCGGGGCTTAACCAGGCGGTGGCCACCAACCTGCCGGCCGGCAGCTATACGGTTACGGTTACTGACGGCAATCTCGACTCGGCCAAGATCACAGGTGTTGTCACACAGCCTGATCCGGTTAATATTGCGGAAGTAATAACAAAACCTTCATGCAACAATGGCTCCGACGGCGCCATTGACATTACCGTGACCGGCGGTACCCCTGATTATTCGTTTGCCTGGACCACCAGCGGCGGATCGGGAATAGAACCGACACAGGAGGACCAGACCGGTCTTTCCAAAGGCCTGTATTACCTTGCCCTGACAGATGATAACGGATGTGCAGCTTATGACACCTTTGACGTAGGCCAGCCGATGCCCATAAGCTTTGGCGGCAGCACGGTCACCGATGTCACCATTCCCCCGGGCGGCAACGGTGCCATAGAGCCTGCGGTCTCCGGCGGAACAGCGCCTTACAATTTTGCATGGATCGGTCCGGATAGTTACACATCCACCGAAGACACCATTACTGATCTGGATGGCGGCAACTATACACTGCTGATAACCGATGCCAACCTCTGCAATGGCGACACTGTATTTCTTGTTTATGAAGAAGGCCTCTTTATGGCCGAGGTCAGCCAGAAAACCGATGTTTCATGCTACGGACTGAATGACGGAACCGCCACCATCTCCGTCATAAACGGCCAGGCGCCCTTCCAGTATAAATGGTCTGATGAAGATGCCTTCGTTTCAAGCGACACCTTCACAATAAGAACGGGCATGGGACCGGGTACCTATTATATCACCATAACCGACAATGACAGCAAGACAGCCAATGCCAGTGTAAAGATCACCACACCGTCATCAGCCCTCTCCCTTGTACTGCAACCAACAGATCTCAGGTGCTATAATGATAATTCAGGTGTTATAGACCTCACTGTTTCCGGCGGTACATTGCCTTATGCCTTTGACTGGAACAACGGGTTCACGGGCGAAGACCTGGTGAATGTGGGCGCAGGCAATTATTCTGTTACCGTCACCGATGCCCGTGGCTGCTCCGCCAACGACGGTGCTTCACTGTCACAGCCGGCATCCTTTGTGACCAATATAGCCATCGACAACCCGGTGCGTTGCCATGGCGACAGGACGGCCATCGTTACCGCCAACTCAACCGGCGGCACAGGCGCCTATTCCTTTGTGTGGAATGACCCGGGTAACCAGACCACACAATCGGCTTATGAGCTGAGTGCAGGAGATTATAAAGTCATTGTGACCGATGAAAACCTCTGCACAAGCGAGGCCACCATCACCATCACACAGCCTGTTGTTATTTCCATCAGCGAAGCACACACCAATGTCAGCTGTTTTGATGGCAGTAACGGCCAGATCGTTCCGACAATTTCCGGAGGCACCGCGCCCTTTGAATACTTCTGGTCGGGTGGCCAGACCACCCGCATCATCAGCGATCTGCAGGCAGGCACCTACGACCTGGTTGTCACTGATTACTATAATTGCGTTGACAGCAGCCTGTCCGTGGAAATAACAGAGCCGGCATCAGCCATCACCATCATCAGCCAGGAATCTGACAGCAACAGCATTACCGTTGTGGCAGAAGGCGGAACGCCTCCCCTGTCGTATACCATAACCGGAGGCACCCCGCAGGCAACAGGTGAATTTACCGGCCTGGCCAATGGCATTTATATTGTTGAAGTGACCGATGCCAACGGCTGCGGACCTGTTGAATCACAGCCCTTTATTATCAATATTTCAGGCATTGAAGGTATTGGGCTGAATGGGTTTAAACTTTTCCCAAATCCTTCCGAAGGACAATTCAACCTGGTTTTTGAGTCAGGCGAGCACAATTTCAAAATTGAAATACTGAACATTACAGGGTCTGTCGTGTACAACCGGGAAATTGAAACGATAAGCGGAAATGTAAACACCATCCTCGACCTTTCAGATTTCCCCAAAGGCATATACCTGATGAAGATCAATAACGTGGTTGTAAAAGAAAGGCTTATCGTTAACTGAATGTAGGCTGTTGGTCTGATGGTCATGTGGTCTGGAGGTCTGATGGTCGTTTATCCCTCAGGACAAAATATTGATTTGGTTACCGATTGCATTTTACCGAATACCGAATACCTTCTCCCTGTGCTGATTGACATGTGACCCCTAATGGGGTCAAATACCAACCAAAAATGCATCTTCTATAAACATACAAACCCTCCGGGTTTGAAGACATAACGCCATCTTTCCTCATTCTCATTCTCATTCTCATTCTCATTCTGATTACGTTCTCTCCGTCTTTTATCTTTTATCTTTAATCTTGGCTCCTGGCTCTTTTATTGATTTACAATGTACGATGTGCAATTTCCGAAGTTATCACACCCCAAACCTCACCACACAAAACCCAAGACCACCGAATACCGCTTACTTTTCCTTCATGACCATCAGACCAATAGACTGCATGACCAGAAGACCACCACCCACACTGCTGGTCACTCGTCACCTGTTACTTGTCACTAAACTGTTCCACTTTCCAACAGACCATTCCAGGTCTGACGACACTGGAAGGTCTTTTGACGTTCCACATTTTTTCCTAAGTTTGTCCCGCAAAAAAATGTAACGCTATGAACATTCTCATTTTAGGTTCCGGCGGCCGTGAACATGCGCTGGCCTGGAAAACAGCACAAAGCCCCCGTGTTGACAAGCTTTATATTGCTCCCGGCAATGCCGGCACTGCGCAGACAGGCACCAATGTAAACCTGGCCGTTAACGATTTTGAGAAGATCGGCGATTTCGCGGTTGAAAACCGGGTTGACATGATTGTTGTCGGTCCTGAAGACCCGCTCGTAAAAGGAATTTATGATTTTTTCAGGCAGACCACGCGGCTGCGACATATACACATTATCGGTCCTTCAAAACAGGGTGCACAGCTCGAGGGCAGCAAGGATTTTGCCAAGGCTTTCATGAAAAGAAACAACATACCCACAGCGGCATATTTTCCTGTTACAGCGGATACACTGGAACAGGGACTTGCCTTTCTTGAGACGCAAAAACCGCCCTATGTGCTCAAAGCCGATGGCCTGGCTGCAGGGAAAGGCGTTCTCATCATCAACAATATCGAAGAAGCACAAAATGAACTCCGCCTCATGCTGGAAGGTAAATTCGGCGATGCCAGTAAAAAGGTTGTGATAGAGGAATATCTTTCAGGAATTGAATTGTCAGCCTTTGTGGTCACCGATGGTGTCAGCTACAAGATGCTTCCAGAGGCCAAGGATTATAAACGGATAGGTGAGGGAGATGCAGGACCGAACACCGGTGGTATGGGTGCCGTTTCACCTGTTCCTTTTGCCGGTGCGGATTTCATGAAAAAGGTCGAAGACCGCATCATCAGGCCCACCATCGAAGGCATACGCCAGGAAAAGATCGATTACCGCGGCTTCATCTTTTTCGGTCTGATGAACTGCAAAGGTGATCCTTACGTCATTGAATACAACGTGCGCCTCGGCGACCCTGAGTCGGAAGTCATACTGCCCAGGCTGCGAAGTGATATCGTTGATCTGTATGCTGCCGTTGCCGGCAAAAACCTGCACAATGTTACGGTAACAATCGATCCCCGTGCCGTAACAACCGTTATGCTGGCTTCCGGCGGCTATCCGGGCAGTTATGAAAAAGGGAAGGAAATTACCGGTCTCGACAAAACAGATGGCAGCATCATCTTCCATGCCGGCACCAAAAGTGCTGACGGCAAAGTGCTGACCAATGGTGGCAGGGTGATGGCCGTAAGCTCGGTGGGCGACTCCTTCCGCGAAGCACTGGCTGTTTCCAATAAGAATGCTGCCGTCATCCAGTTCGATAAAAAATATTATCGGAAAGATATCGGATTTGATTTGTAAAATATTCGCACAAACATAGTAATAGTTGTCATTCCGGACGGCGCCACACCGTTAATTTAGCTTTCTCAAAAAATAATGCGCCGATCCGGAACCTCTCTGCATCAGCATTACCTCTTGGAAGTAATCTGTCAAATAATCTGTAAATTTGTGCTATTGCTATCTCCCTTTTTGGGAGATTCCTGGTCTCCGCGCAGTCATCATCCCCGGCATAATCATTTCGGAGGCTCCGCCAGGAATGACAGCAATACTGTTGTTTTGCCTCTCAGAAATCATACTGATTTCTATTTTTTCACTATATTTGAAATATACCATACAAGCCTCTTTATTAGTTTTTCTTATGCCTTATGCCTGAATCCCTGATCACATGAGCAGCCTGATCAAAAAAATCCTCCCCCCCGAAAGATGGAAAGTGCCGGTTCTGATAACATCCGGCATACTGGTCGGCATCATGGCCTTTCTCTTTCACATTTCCCGCGCCTCATCGTACCTGTCAGACAAAGCAGAGACCTGCGTAAACTGTCATATCATGGCACCGCAATATGCCACATGGAGCCACAGCTCACACCGGGAGGAAGCGCACTGTAATGACTGCCATGTGCCCCACAACAATGTTTTTAACAAGTATTATTTCAAAGCCAAAGACGGCCTGCGCCATGCCACCATATTCACCCTGCGGGCAGAACCCCAGGTGATCTTCATCAAGGAAGCCGGTAAAAAAGTCGTTCAGAATAATTGTATCCGTTGCCATGAACATCTTATCACTGACAGCAGATTACGTAACTTTACGGATGAGAGTCAGAATGCCAGGGAAGCAAGACAATGCTGGGAATGTCACCAGGAGACACCGCATGGCCGTGTTAACAGCCTGTCAAGCGTACCCAATGCCCGCGTCCCTTTGCCTGAAAGTCCTGTTCCCGAATGGATGCGCTCAGAAGACTGACAAGAATTGAAAACAAAAAAAGTTTCTATGAAATCACTCCGAGAAATCATCAGCAACAAACCCTATATGGGGTGGATATTGTTTGCCGCCACACTGGTCATCGTTTTCCTTTTGGGGCTGCTGGCATCGTCCATTATCGAACGCCGTGCTGAAGCTGTGTTTGCCTACAAACCGCAGGTCGACTATCCCGACTGGGAACCGCGCAATGCTCTCTGGGGCAAAAATTTCCCGCGTGAATACCAATCCTATCTGAGAACCTCAGATACCGCGTTCAGAAGCAAATATAACGGGAGTGCCTTCATTGACATGCTTGAGGTTGATCCACGCATGGTGGTTCTCTGGGCAGGGTATTCTTTTTCAAAAGACTATAACCAGTCACGCGGTCATTATTATGCCGTCACAGATAACCGCAATATTTTGCGTACAGGCGGCCCTGCAGCTACAACGCCCAGTCCTCAGCCCAACACATGCTGGACCTGTAAAAGTCCCGATGTGCCCCGGCTTATGAAAACCATTGGTCCTGCTGAGTTTTACAAAGGCACCTGGGAGAGCAAAGGCCATGAGATCGTCAATCCCATCGGATGTGCCGATTGCCATGATGCGACCACGATGAACCTGCGCATTTCACGGCCGGCACTTACCGAGGCATTCCAGCGCATGGGCAAAGATATCACTGCGGTTACACACCAGGAGATGCGTTCCCTCGTCTGTGCCCAGTGTCATGTTGAATATTATTTTGACATGAGCAGGTTTGAAGATGTTCAATACCTTGTCTATCCGTGGGACAAGGGCATGACGGTTGACGATATGGAAAAGTATTATGATGCTTATGCGTTCAGTGACTGGACTCATGCCATAAGCAAAGCACCCATGCTGAAAGCGCAGCACCCCGATTATGAAGTGTTCCTCACAGGCGTTCATGCCAAACGCGGTGTGGCCTGCGCCGATTGTCACATGCCATACAAAAGTGAAGGTGGGCAGAAATTTACCGATCACCATATTCAGAGTCCGCTGAACAACATTGCCAATTCATGCCAGGTATGCCATCGGGAGGAAACCGATGAACTGATCGCTGATGTTTATGAACGGCAGGACAGGATCATCGAAAACCGCGATAAACTGGAGGAATTACTGGTGAGAGCCCATGTCGAAGCCGGAAAAGCATGGGAACTGGGCGCCAGAGAAGAGCAGATGGAAGGCATCCTATCCCTGATAAGGCAGGCCCAGTGGCGCTGGGACTATGCAGCCGCAGGACATGGCAACTCCTTTCATTCACCTGTGGAGATCAGCCGTATCATCGCCGCCGGCATTGGCAGGTCACAGGAGGCCAGGGTGAAACTGGCGCGACTGCTTGCCTCACTGGGATTCAATGAAGAGCTGCCTTATCCCGATATAGATACCAAAGCCAAAGCGCAGGCCTTCATAGGCCTTGACATGCAAAAGCTGAACGCCGAAAAGGCTGAATTTCTCCGGACCATGGTTCCCGAATGGATGAAGCAGGCAGAGGAAAGAGAAAAGGCATGGGATGAAAAAACCCGGCAATAATATCACCTTTATAACTTTCACTGCATGATTTAATTTTTCCTTGCACTTCATTCTGATTTCAATGTCTCTCCTTCATTTTGTGTCCCCTGGCTGAAGCCGGGGGCAATAGATAATCCTGTAATAATTCTTGATCAGCAAGTAATCAACACTGATATTAATAACATCCACAAAAATCCCTTCCCTGAAATCAATTCGCACAATCAATCTCTTAAATAAATGCGATCAAACCAATCTGAATTGTTGATTAGTTTTTATTAAAAGACATTTTTCATTGCCTGGAAAAATGTACTTTTAACCCAATGCACTATTACCCGTATCCCCTAACCCGCTCTCTGACAACCGGCCACCGACAACCTGCTTAAACAGCAGGCAGACAACCATAACAACCACAACAAACATAACAATCACAACATTTACAACCCTTCCCCATGAACAAATTCTTCCTCATAACACTTTACTGCCTCATCACCGCCACAACACTTTCCCAACCCCTTCCCGACGGGTATATATTGCTGTATCAGCAGAGTTTCTCAGCCGATGCAGCCTTAAAGGATTTCAGGTTTTCATGCCAGGATGCCTGGATAATAAAGGGTGCCAAAGAAAACCGGTATCTTGAATTCTCTGCTGACACCACTTATATAACGGCTTTCCGTTCTCCGATGATCCTGGGCATTATGTCGCAACATATCTTCGGTGATTTCATATTGGAGGCTGATCTGATGCAGACAGGCCGGGAATATGAACGTCGCGATATGTGCATCTTTTTCTCTGTAAGAGATTCTTCACATTACTATTATATCCACCTTGCGTCGCAGAGCAGCGACAGTTCACATGGCATATTCCTGGTGAAAAACGGCCCGCGGTATAAGGTATCAGACTGGCAAACAGAGGGGATGAGCTGGGGAAATGAAAAATGGCATAAGGTGCGTGTCGAAAGGAATATTGTAACCCGGATGGTTTCAGTTTATGTTGATGATATGAAAAAGCCGGTTATGACAACAAGGAATCCCGAACTGGTAATGGGCTACCTGGGATTCGGGTCTTTTGACGACTCCGGCCGGATCGACAACATAAAGATCTGGGGGCCAACCAGCATTCCCGAAGAAGCTGATTTTTTTGAAGTTAAAAAGTGACACCCTGGCAGGGTGGGTACACCCTGCCAGGGTGTGTGCTGATCACACATAAAACGACTAAACCGATTCTTTCATGTTCCTGAGACTGGTAATTCCAGCTTTTGCATTTTGGCTGACTTTGTTTCTGCCTGTTTCTGAAAAGGGACAGAGCCTGTCCTCTTATGCAGACAACCTTAAAAAAGCTTTTAGTGAAGCAGATGACGCTTTTTATCAACAGCTTGGAGAACCATCAATACCTGAAACGGTTTTTAAATCATCCCTGGATGTTTACCGGAAGCTGAAAAAGGAGAAGCAAATTGTAAACCACCGTGTTATCACTCTTATTGATTTTACAAAGCCATCCCATGAGAAAAGGTTGTTTGTGATTGACCTGGAAGCAAAAAAAATTCTGTTCAAATCGCTTGTTGCTCACGGAAGAAATTCAGGTGAACATTATGCCACAAGCTTTTCCAACATGCCGCAATCACATCAGAGCAGTCTTGGATTTTATCTTACCGGTGAACCGTATACAGGGCGTCATGGATATTCACTCTGCCTTGACGGACTGGAAAAAGGGATTAATGATAATGCCAGAAAAAGGGCTGTGGTCGTTCATGGAGCTTCATATGTCAGTTATGCCTTTATTGATGCATACGGCAGGTTGGGCCGCAGTTTTGGATGCCCTGCCCTTCCCGAAGAAACAG
Organism: Bacteroidales bacterium; assembly: GCA_016934055.1. GTDB lineage: Bacteria > Bacteroidota > Bacteroidia > Bacteroidales > UBA10428 > UBA5072. The sequence continues at coordinate 22,213 of JAFGTR010000136.1, forward strand.
CTTCAGCCATTATTGACGTTATTCAAAACAGATCACTGCTTTTTATCTACTCTGATGACACACATTACATGAGGGATTCCAGGCTTTTCAATTCTTTCCTGTCCTTTCCGTAGATATCGTTGTAGAAGAAAATGTTCAGGTCTTCATCGGCTTCGCAGGTTATATAATGAATATACAGGTCAACCGGTTCGTTTAAGGCAATATGCCGGCTGATGCCCTTGTTGATCATGCCTAATACATCAAGGTCGTTGTTATCTTCAGCGAATTCCCTTACCAGGTAGTTGGCCAGCATTTCAGGATGCTGAACCCTGACGCATCCGTGCGACAATGCCCTGATATCTTTTGAAAATGCTTTTTTACCAGGCGTATCGTGCAGATATATCGGATAAGGACTGGGAAATACAAACTTAACGCGACCCAGTGAATTATTCCTCCCGGATTCCTGGCTGATCCTGAAATTAAAAGTCTCTGCCGAAACGGTACTCCAATCAACCTGACCATAGTCGACATGATTGCTGTTTTCATCCACCAGCCTCATACGGTTACGATCCAGATAGCTGCTGTCGGATTTCAGCCTTGGCAGCATTTCATTCAATGTGATGCTGCGGGGCACACGCCATTCCGGGTTGGTGACAACCGTTTCAATCCTGCTGCTTATCAGTGGAGTAGGTGTTCTAACTGCTCCCACAATAACTTTTGAATGGCCGATCACCTTATTTTGTTTGTATATCCGCATCTGGTAAGCGGGAATATTGACATAAATGAACTGGTCGGCTGACAGGTTTTCTTTCCTCAGCCTGTCGAGATTCAGGGCAATTTGCCTGAATTTGCTTCCCGTTGACTGCGCCAGGGCTTTACAGGTGTTCCTTCCCGGTCTGCCATCAGGCTCCAGGCCATGATAATACTGAAATTTCTTTAACGCTGCACTATAGGATTCATCTGTTGCTTCGGGCTGAAGATATCCCAGGCTAATCAGAATTTTCCGGGCTGCATGCCTGAATGAAACTGAATCCTTTGAAGGATCGGGGAGGATGATCTCATCGTCATTCCTTTCCGTTCGGGTCAGGAAATATTCAAGCGCCTGCTGAAGCCTACGGTATTCTATGAAATCAGGCTGAACTGCCAGAATTTTCTTTTCAAAATCACCGGTTTTCATGATGTGCTCCAAATAAGCCGGAAGACTGCTTACTGCCGTTTGTGTAAAAAGAGTGGAATCAAATGCCTGATAGCCACTTTTAAGATAAATCATAAATTTCAGGCAGGCATCCGTAAGCAAAAATTCAAGGTTAGTACGGCTGACAATATGATTCATATGCTTATCCCTGTTTTGCATGAATGCCAGTGCCCTTCTGATGTCCTGTATCCTGAACAGATCTTTTTCGAGGCCGTACATCTCAGATCTTTCCAGCAATTCAAGCAAAATTACAGCCTGCTCAGAGATTTCCAGGTTCCTGGTCCAGACAGGTTTATAGTTTTGCTTTGTATAAAAATCCTTTAATAAAGGTATGGTCACCAGGCCGGAAGCAATATTGTGATAGCCTGCTGCATCAGGTATCTGCCGGAAATAATCCGACATGCTTTCCTTCAGGGCAGGCAGAAAAAGATCATGCTCCAGAAGAAGCATTTCCTTTCGGTGACTCTGATAGCTGGTACTCAACACAAACAATGCTGCCAGCGCTATCAGCCGAACGGTGAAATGCACAGTCTTCCTGGTCGGATTTATAATGCGGTTTTTCATTAAGGGTTTACAGGAACAGGTGGGATGTGAGGTTGCTTTTGTTGTTGGTTCCATAATTCCTGCATTTAACTTCTGTTTATGTATACGATAACCAGCCTGCAGGGTAAGATTAATTACACCAACCTGAAATGCAACCTGACAAAAGGAGATATTAAAAGGATAAAAGAAATTTCTCTATCTTATTGCTCTGTTAATCAGTATATTAATAGGAATACATTGCAGATAAAACATAATCTGCAATATTAATACGATGAGTGTAAATATGAAAAGGTTACAGGGAAGCTTTTAGTTCAGGCAATGAATCCCAAAGTTTGTTGATTTCCTCCGGATCAATTTCTTCAATGACAATCCTGTTTTCTTTCTCTTCAGATTCTTGTTGTTTGATTTCTAAATCCATTATTAAACTCAGATTTAAATTAACAATAATAACCATGAAATCAGAAGGCTAAAATAACGGAAAAAACCAGGTTGAAAAAATGTAATTGGTTAATATACACTATGTTTTGACGATCTGATCATTTTCATCAATGAAATGGAATAATTCTTTGATGATTTTATCCTGAGCTGATAAAGAAATATGGGGTAACAGAAAAACCCACTCTCTTTTCTTCAGCCAGTGAAGAAAAGAGGTGGGTTTACAGATTATTTAGCTTATTTCACATTATTTCTTAATCGCACTCAGCACGGTATATCCCTGCAAGGCTCCGGCCGTGGTGTAAGATTCGGATTTCAACATGCCGACATCTTCGTTATAATACTCTATGGCTTTAGCTTTAATTGAAAACATCATCCTGGTGTTAATATCATAAGAGATCTTATAACATTTAAATGTGCCGGCATCGGTCGTGACGTCCTCATAAGCTTCAACTTTTCGGTTGGTAATGTTGATTGTCATCGTCATGACCGGCGTGTCTTCTGTGGAAAATACAATTTTCATATCACCTGGTTTCAGCACATCTCCGACATTGAGTTTTGATGGCATTTCAAGAAAACCGCCTTCAAGTTGCATTTCCATATCCTTGAATCCCTCCATGGACTCCTGATTCAGAAAATTTCTCATGTCAAGGTAAAAAATCCCATTTTCACACCTTGCCTTCAATTCAGATTTACCCTGGCTTTTACCCTTATTGTCAAAATATTCAGCCTCAATGGTTGCATTCACTGAACCGGCTTCTCTGGTAATCCCTGATACTTTTTGCACGACGGACCCTGTGAGTTTATTTTTTTTATCAAAACTTTTATACTCAAGCTGAGTATTTTCCGTCTCGGGCAAATACATGTTACAGTCCTGACCCAGGGTTACGACCTGAAAGATAGCGACAAACGCTAAAACTCCTGCTAATCTTTTCATAGAATGATAATTTAATGGTTATTGAAATTGAAAAAGTTAATCAGTTGATGATCACAAGTGAATCGGCAAGGTTTGGCTTTTCTTTAGGTCGTGGTTCAGAACGTGATTTCCCGATGGCGATGAAGGCCAGCAGGCTTGAAGGTGGTTTAATGCCAAGTATTTCTTCGATTTCTTTTCTGGCAATCATTGGGCCGCTCATCCAGCATGCAGCATAACCCATATCGACAGCTGAGAGCAACAGGTTCTGAATGCTTGCACCGGCACTTTGAATATCAGGATAATTACGTGTTTTATTGATCTCTTCATGCGAAAGGTCGGTTCCGCTTTCCAGCACGGTCTCATAAGGTTCTATCACCAGGGCAAGAACAGCCGGAGCATCTTTAAAAAATGTCGAAAACCATGTGACCTGTGTTATGATGTTCTTTGATGCAACAGTTTTTTTCAAAGGCAGTTCAGCAATTTTCCGGGCTATTGTGTCAGCCATTCTGTTCAGCACTTCTTTATTAATCACGGCAATGTATTTCCATGGCTGATAGTTGTTAACACTGGGAGCCAGGCCGGCCAGTCTGACCATTTCTTTCAGATCCTGAACGGGCACCTTTTCATCTTTAAACACCCTGACGCTGGTTCGTTTTTGTATTGCCGCTTTCAATTCCATGGTTGAATTTTTCTTTAAAATAAGAAAAAAAACACGGAATATTAAAGGACTTTACAACGGTTTTTTCTGGCATTTCAGTCTGTTTTCAGCCTTCCTGCCAGCCAGGTTCGCTATCGCTCCTGAAGACCGGGTCTCATTAAAATAATTCTAAATTGTTTTATATATTCATGAACTTTTAATAGATTTAGTATTGAAAAAAGAATAAGATAACCAAAGAGTGAGACGCTTAACACAAGGGTTATGACGGTAACGGATCAGGATTTTCAGGTTTTTGTTTTTGCTCTCAAAAGCACATCACGCTATGATTTCAGTCAATATTCGGAAAAATCGTTAAAGAGAAGACTTTTTAAAGTTCTCACTGATCATAAAATGAGCATGAACACGCTCATTTCCCGCATTAAAGCCGACTATGCATTTGTTGAACAGGTGGTAAAAGAAATAACCGTAAACACCACGGAGCTTTTTCGCGATCCCCAGGTTTGGCAGGCATTACGTTTTTCAATCCTGCCCCGGTTCAAAAACAATACTGTAATCAACATCTGGCATTCGGGATGTTCAACGGGACAGGAGGTTTACTCCATGCTGATACTTCTTCACGAACTTGACCTTTTTGACAAGGCTAAAGTATATGCAACCGATATCAACACCGATGTCATTGAAGCAGCCAAAACAGGCGAATACAAATATCGGTTCAATATAGCCTACCTTGATAATTTCGATAAGGTCATCAAGGAAAATCCTTATAACTATGAAGAATACAATGATGTGCCATACAACAAGTATTTCGATATTGATAAGACAAACGATATTATCAAAATGAAAAGTTTCCTCCGGGAAAAGCCGGTTTTCAAAAAACACGACCTTGTGCTGGATAACAACACGCTGTATGTTAAGTTTGATCTTATCCTCTGCAGAAATGTTATCATATATTTCAACTACGATTTGCAGAACAGGGTTTTTGAATTATACCATCAGAATCTTTATGAAAACGGCTGTATGGTGTTGGGTTTGCACGAAACCATTTTAGGACTGAATGCTGCTAAATTCACAAAAAAGGGGCATGCTTATTATAAAAATTAACAGTGTTGGTTAAATTTGAAAGCATAAAGGCCGTTATTGATTTTTTTTGCTATAAATTTAGTGATGGTATAAAAATGATTGTTTACCTGAGTGAAATTACAGATTAATGAAACATGAGGCTGTTACAAAATATGAACCCATGAAGAAATTATCGGCCATACCCAAAAAGCTTTATTATTTTTTCCTGATTCTTATATTGTTCTCAGTGACCATAGTGATTGTGCTGTCAATCCTTCATCTGCACATCAGAAAAATCCATTCAGCTGAAAAGCAACTTTTACAGATAAAAGAAAAGATTGAAACCATAAATGCACGGCATTATGAATATCTTGCTCTTGTGCTATATGGGAAAAATGATGACCAGGACATCTTTCATTATGCTGACCGGAATATGGACGATGTCCTGTTTAAGCTGACCGACTTAACCGGGCAACTTGCGGGTCATCGAGTGCTTCGAAAAAGAACTGATGTTTCTGCTTCACTTGAAACATTCAACACCGCAATTTCAGATTTTTCAGGTTTCATCACCGCTGTTATGTCCTCAATAAAGGAAAGAGGAAATATGTCTGAGGGTCTGATTTCAGAATGGTTCAGGCAGGCAGGAGAAATTGAGGTCAACGGTGAAGAAATCGGCCAGGATTTTATTACTGGTCTCGAAAAAGTCAGAGCCCTGCAGTCAGCTTATATATTAACAAACAACAATGCCCTTATTGATGAATTAAATAATCTTTTAATAAGCCTTCAAAGTCAGTTGCCAGTTGATGATATGGTCAATCCGGGCAAATTTGATGCCTTGTTGCAGCTCACTGCCAAAATCCTTGCCCTTAACAACAGAATAGGATTCTCCTCTCATCAGGGAGAACTTCCTGTTTATTATCAGCATTATGAAACCCTGAAGTCCAATTTCGAAAAACTGGTGGTTCTCATTAATGAAAACCTTAACCGGGCCACATTCTCAGCCTCATTGCTCAGTTATGGTCTTATTGTTTTGCTGTTGGCCGGCATGTTGCTTCTGGCCTATATTTTTCTTGACAAAAGTATTTTACGCCCTCTCATTGTCATCGGACAATTTGTCAACAGGCTTTCATCGGGTATGATCCCTGATGATTCTCTGACGATCACAGAATCAGGCGATCCCGGAGGTATATCAGAACCGCTTAACAAGCTGGCCAAAGGATTAAAAGAAAAAACCGATTTTGCCAGAGATCTTAATCAGGGCCATTATTCCACCAAACTCGAACTGTTAAGCGATAAGGATGATCTTGGGCTTGAGATGAAAAAACTGCAGGAAAATATTATCTCTTCATCTGAAGAACAGGATCGCTATAACGAAGAAAATGCAAAGCGCAGATATATCAACGAAGGTCTCGCCAGATTTGCCAATATATTGCGGTTAAACAGCAATAACCTTGATAATCTTGGAGATGCCTTCATCCGTGAACTGGTAAAATACCTCAATGCCATTCAGGGTGGATTTTTCATGGTTGATGAAGAAGATAAGGAAAAGCCAGTCCTCAGACTTGCAGCAGCCTTTGCTTACAACAGAAAGAAATATCTAGAAAAAACAATATTACTGGGAGAAGGACTGGTCGGCACCTGCGCCATTGAAAAGAAGACTGTTCATTTGACAGAAATGCCCCGCGGATATATTTTGATCACCTCCGGACTTGGTGATGCGCCGCCCGATAATCTTTTGCTGGTGCCTGTCATGCATGAAGAAGAGCTTATAGGTGTGCTGGAGATAGCATCATTAAATAAGTTCAGCGAACATGAGATTGCTTTCACCGAAGAGGTAGCCAGCAATCTTGGTTCAACAATAGTGACAACCCGTATTAACCAGCGTACATCTGAGTTGCTTGCCAAATCACAACAGCAGGCACAGGAAATGGCCGAACAGGAAGAAGAAATGCGGCAAAACATGGAAGAGCTTAAAGCCACACAGGAAGAATCTTCCCGACGGGAAGAGGAGTTCAGTGGCATAGTTGATTCATTGAACTTGTCGGTATTCATAATAGAATATGATCTTGACGGAACGATTTCTTACATTAATAACAAATTCCTGCTGTTCATCAACAAAAAAAGCGAAGAGCTCATCGGCAAGACACATCCATATGTTTTTGGCGTTAATTCAGTTGTTGATTCTAAATTCTGGGCCCAGCTGAGCAACATGTCCAATACTACTGTTGCGGAAGATCTCAGCGTAGGAAAAAAAATATACCGGATAAAGGAACATTTTTCGCTGGTTATAAACAAAGACGGGCTGCCTGTTAAAGTGTTGAACATCATGACAGAAATCCCCGGCAAAGAGACAACATAAAAGCGGTTTTAAAAACATTTTGCACAGACCAATGACTGAACTAGGAATTGTTGACATAAGAGAAATTATCAGAGCAATTAAAAGCATATACAATTACGACTTTGGAAATTATGCACTTACTTCTTTTAAACAAAGACTTGAGAGACTCATTATCCGGAACAATTTAAGCAATGCTGAAAGCCTGATAAAAAAACTGAGGGATGAACCTGATTTTTTTGACATTTTTCTGCATGAGATTTCCGTCCCTTCTACTGAAATGTTCAGAGATCCCTCACTGTGGAGATGGCTTAGGGAAGATCTGCTGCCTTCTGCTATTGAAAAATGTGTGGGTCAATATAAGATATGGTTGCCGCACTGCGTTTCCGGTGGCGAGCTTTTCACTCTGATGATTGTATTGTCTGAATTAAATTTGATGGATAAGGTCAGTATTTTCGCATCTTCAATCAGCGATAAAAGCCTGGAGATTATCCGGGAAGGACAGTATGACCTGAAAAAGATCGAAGTCTCAACTGAAAATTATATTCGCGCAAACGGAACTGCTGCTTTTATGGATTATTACAAACTTGACCGGTATTATGCCTTCAGGGATCCTGCACTCATCGCCAATGTTGAATTCAATAAACTGAATATCAGTTTTGATAATGCCCCAACAAATATAAAGCTCATCTTATTCAGGAACAACCTGATTTATTATAATCCGGGTATGCAGGACCGGATATTGTCAGTATTGAATAACAGCCTATCAGCTACCGGTCATCTGATAATAGGCATAAAGGAAAGAATAACAGGTGTTAGTTCTGGCAAAGAGTTCGAGATTACTAATGAAGCTGAAAGTGTGTATAAAAAACGGATTATTGGTTGAGTATAATGAATTATAAAGCAGTTATAATCGGTGGTTCTGCGGGAAGTTTCCAGGTGGTTACAAAGATACTGAGTTCCCTGCCAAAGACCTTTCCTGTTCCTGTTATGCTATGTCTTCACAGATTGAAACATGTCCGTTCAGGATTTGTTGAAGCGCTATCACTGAAATCCAACATACCTATTGAGGAGCCCTATGATAAAGACCAGTTGAAACCCGGCAGGGCTTATCTGGCGCCTGCCAATTATCATTTATACATTGAGCTTGCAAACCGGGTTGCCCTTTCCACGGAAGATGTTGTAAACCATTCCAGGCCATCCATTGATCTCTCATTGATAACCGCTGCCAATGCCTATCGCGAAAAACTTATCGGGATAATCCTTTCGGGAGCCAATAAGGACGGGGCCTTTGGCCTTAAAAAAGTACACGATTGCGGCGGTGTTACAATTGTACAAGATCCTAACGAATGTGAAGTGAAAACAATGACGACTTCTGCCCTGCAACTTACAAAAGCAGATTTCGTATATACCACTGACCAGATTATCAGGTTTCTGCAAAAAATCAATTGAACCGATGATGAACCTTCAAAAATACAGGCGATTTATAATTGTGACTTTTCTTGTTATCGTCATTTCCGCCATCCTGACCCTGGCCGCTGTCTGGAATTCCATTCTGAGCAGCGAGGACATCAGGAATGAAGGCTGGATATTCGTATTCTTCTTTTTGTTAATAGCAGGCAGCGTTGTTCTTTTCTATTTTTCTTATAATCTCTCCGATTCAGTTGCCTTTGAAGATACTGTTAACAGTCTTGTTACAGCTGAGAAAGAAAAGCTGATCAAAAAAATGGAAGAAAGGAAAATGAAGGAAAAAGAGACATTACTAGAGGATGAAGATTTTAAAAACAGAATTGACCAGGTTTTTGCCGGACTGCAATCGGTTAAGTCAATTGAATCATTTGCCAACAAAGTATTGATGAATATTTCCAGGCAGGTTGAAATTGTTCGTGGAGTCTTCTTTTTTAAAGAAGACAAAAAAGACCTTTTTAAATGTATGGGCGAATATGCCCTCACCGGCAAAAAACCCGAACCATTCAAAACCGGGGAAAACTTAACAGGTCAGGTTGCAAAAAGTAAAACCCTGACAAGCATTGAAGAAATTCCGGAAGACTATTTCAGGGTTGAATCAGGCTTGGGTGTCACTTTACCAAAGCATTTGATAATCTTTCCCTTGGTATTTGAAAATAAAACATTGGCGGTCATCGAACTGGCAACTTTTAAAAAAATAGATGCTGTACAGTTCAAAATTTTAAACGCCTTAATTTCAGATTTAGGAGAAAGATTGAATAAATTTGTTACTGCAAAAAAATGATCGTGGAGGAAAATAAGAAAACCACAATTAGTCAGATATTATCAACCCAGGTGATATGGCAGGCACTGATTGCCGGATCCCTGTTTCCCCTTATTTCCTGGGTTGTGGAGATCATCCGGATGCATGTATCATTTACATTTTCAGGTCTTTATCAAATTCATAAAAACAATCCCGTTTTATGGATCATGGATTTGATCCCCCTGCTTGTGATCGGTCTGGCATATATCATTGACAGGAAGCGCAAAAGTGAAAAACAAATATTTGACGAGCAGATTAACGAGCGTGATGCCAGGCTTAATACAATGGCCGAGTTTTCAAAACAAATCGGAGAGGGCAATTATAATGTGGACCTTGATGTCACCAGCAGTCAGGATTTCTTAGGCCATTCCTTACTTATGATGCGTGATAATCTGCTTGCCAATCATAAAAAGGAATCAGAAGAGAACTGGATTGCAGCCGGAAAAGAGAACATATCCGAAATACTGCGGATACATAATAAAATAGAAACCCTGGCAGATCAGGTCATTGCCATGTTGGTCAACTATGTCGATGTTGTTCAGGGCGCCATGTATATTTTCGATGAAGATAAAAAGGTGCTTTTCAATGTAGCCACCTATGCATATAACCGGAAAAAATACATCACACAGGAATTCAGGCTTGGTTATGGTCTGATCGGGCAATGTGCCTACGAAATGGAATACATTTACCGTACAGAGATTCCTGAAGACTACGTATCAATTACCTCAGGAATACTGGGAGATCAGAAACCACAAAGCATATTACTGATCCCTTTAATATCCGATGAAAAACTGCAGGGCGTTTTGGAATTTGCTTCTGTCAAAGCCGGCATCCCTGAATTGACGATCCGCTTTCTTATAGAACTTGGAGAGATCATTGCCCGCACCGTCTTTAATCTTAAAGTCACTCACCGCACTGAACAGTTGTTGAAAGAATCACAGGAAATGACCATTGAACTGCGTGAGAATGAGGAACAGCTGCGTCAGAATGCTGAAGAGATGCGCGCCACGCAGGAAGAGCTGAAAAAATCAAATGAGCAGCTCGAATCAAAGGTGCTGGAAGTGGAGAATGCTCAAAAACGTTTGTATTCATTACTTGAAAATGCTTCCGAGGTCATCTCCATTTATGATGAAAACATGGTTCTTGTCTATGAAAGCCCCTCCGTAACAAAAATATTGGGATTCACACCTGAAGAAATGATGGGAGGTAAAGACATGGACAGGTTAACGCGGAAAGGGGAAAATTCCATGCGCAATATGTTTAAACAACTGTTGGAATCGCCCGCTGAACCGGTATCCATTCAATACACCTACATGAAAAAGAACGGTCAGAAGATATTTCTTGAAACAACCGGCCGAAATCTTCTGGAAGATCCGGCTATTAAAGGTATTATACTGAACTCCACCGACATCACTGAACGGAAAAGAGCTGAAAGGGAAGAGCGTCTTAAGAGTAAGATGCAGTCTTTGTCTGAAAACTCGCTTGATATGATTATCCGCCTGAGTACCGTTGGTCAGTTTTTCTATGCTAATCCGATGGTGGAACACTTTTTGGGAATCGAACCCAAAGAGCTTATTAATAAAACGCTCAATGAGATTGAAATATCAGATGTCCTCTTCAACTATTTCAGGGAGACCATTGATGCCATTAAAGCATATCCCAATAAAACCAACCATGAATTAACTGTACCGGCGGTGTTTGATAATGTTCAATGTGAGCGCATCATGAGTTTTGCCGCCATTCCGGAATTCAATGAAAATGAACTGGAAACCATCCTCTTTGTCGGACATGATATAACAGAGGCCAAACAAATTGAACTTGAGATCCAGGACAAAAACCGTAAAATTGAAGACTCCATTAATTATGCCCAGCGCATTCAAACTTCGATTCTTCCTGATATCAGGATAGTCAGGGAATCACTGCCCAAATCATTTATCTATTATAAGCCCCGGGATGTTGTCAGCGGAGATTTCCCATGGTTCTTCCGGAGAGGGGATGAGATTTTCATCGCCGCTGTTGATTGCACAGGTCATGGTGTACCGGGTGCACTGCTTTCCTTTGTCGGGTATTTTCTCCTCAACAGCATAGTGGATCACGAAAGAAAGCTTTCAGCTTCAGAGATATGTGATATGCTGCATTTTGGTGTTCGAAAAACCCTTAAACAGGAACTGGAAGATGCCGAAGCCCGTGACGGGATGGATATAGCATTTTGTAAGATCAACCACATCAATAAAGAAGTGCAGTTTGCCGGAGCTCACAGGCCCCTTTATCTCTTACGGGACGGTGAACTCACCGAATTTAAAGGAGACCGGAAAGCTATCGGAGGAATTCCCCACAGGAAAAAAGAAGAAGAGAATTTTACCAACTATATTATCAATTATAAACGGGGAGACAAGATATTTTTCTTTTCTGACGGATTACCCGACCAGCTTGGCGGACCTGAAGACAAAAAGTACTCTCCAAAACGCATCCGTGAAATAATTTCAGAAAATAATACCATTCCAATAGAAAAATTTAGTAACCTTTTTGCCTCTGATTTCGAAAAATGGAAAGGAGATGGAAAGCAAATTGATGATGTTTTATTAATTGGCATAGAATTTTAATGAAAAAAAACAAAAATTAATAATACAATGAACAATAAGAAGGATGTAAAAGGCTTTCTGGAATTTGTTTATGAATTCTATAAATCAATGAAAGCCCATGAGATTACCTTGATTTATGAAGGTGAAATAACGCATCAGATTACAAAAGCATTTACTTCTCTGACAGAATCAAACATGTCAAAAGACGATGAACCAAATTCAGTTCAACGGAAAGTATTTCATGTGATGGTTGAATGCTTGCAAAACATCAGCAAACATGCCGACGATTTTACATCCAGTGATTACCTGTTTTCGGGCAGAGGCATTTTCCTGGTGAGCAAGGGAGACAATGAATACAGTGTTACAACCGGTAATGCTGTAGAAAATGACAAAATTGAATACCTCACTGAACTGCTTGAAAACATCAATAAGATGGAAAAAGATGAGCTGAAAGAATTATACAAAAGACAGATGAAAGAAGGAAGACTGTCTGAAAAAGGCGGAGCGGGACTGGGCTTTATCGACATTAAAAGAAAAACCGGCAAGGAACTGGAATATCATTTTCTTCCCATTTCCGACGATACATCTTTCTTTTTACTAACTTCAACGATTTCTAGGTCTGAACTTTAAAATGATTAATATATGGAAACAATCAAAATTCAAGGAACTGAAGATACTCCTAAGATAATCCTGGATGCAGAAAATGAAATAATGGAAATTTCAGGACGGTCATTGCCTGAAGACGTTTCTTCATTTTATGAACCTGTGATTAACTGGCTGAATGAGTATGCTGAGAATCCAAATAAAAAAACCATTATTAACTTTAAACTCACATATTTTAATACAGCCTCATCCAAACTCTTGCTTGATATCCTTATGAAACTTGAGGAAATGCATGAAAAAGGCCATGATGTGCTGATCCGCTGGCATTATCCCGAAGATGATGAGGATATGGAAGAAGCCGGAGAAGAATATGCCGATATTGTGGATGTTCCTTTTGAACAGGTTGCATATTCGTGATTACAGAACATACTGAATTCAACAACCCGTACAATAATTCTCATCTGAATGAGTGAAGAAGTTCTCAGAGCCTTAATGCAGCTGTTTGCCATCATTGCCAAGCAGGATGAAGGTGTTGAGCAAACGCAGATGGAATATGTGAAGAATTTCCTGCAGCAACAGCTGAATGATGAAGAGGTCAAGGAATACTTCTCTCTTTTTGAACAATATGCGGGTTTAAGCGACACCAACGAAGAATCTGAAAACGAAGAGGATAAAGGAACCCGCAAACTGACTTCCGTAAAGGATTCAGTCCGCATACTCGGGTTATGCAAAAAAATAAACAAAACCCTGACACAACGCCAGAAAGTGGTTGTTCTTGTGCGTTTATTCGAAATTATCAATGCCGACCGTAAGTTTACAGATCAACGCATGCAAATTGTCAATACGGTGGCTGATGTGTTTAAGGTTACCAAAGAAGAATTTGCCGTTATTGAGTCCTTTGTCATAAAAAACGAAGCCGAAGAACTTGATGATATCAACTTCCTTATTATTAACGATAAACCTGTTCATCCCCGTTTTGCAAAAAAAATACACACAAAACAACTGAATGCGAACATTTTTATTTTGCGTATCAATACAGTTGATCTTTACTTCCTGAAATATACCGGGAATGAGGATTTGTTTTTAAACGGGCTTCCTGTCAGAAATAATCGCATATATCTGTTTGCAAACGGCGGTACGGTTAAAATGCCAAAAGCTGCTCCGGTATATTACAGTGATGTCGCCTCCCATTTTCTTGCCGACACCGTGGCAAGTCAGATATCTTATACAGCAAGAGACCTTGAATTTAAGTTTCCAAACGGCAATATCGGCATCCGTGATGTCAGCTTTTCTGAAACCCATGGTCGTCTTATCGGCATCATGGGCGCCAGTGGGGCCGGTAAAACCACCCTGCTCAATGTTCTTTGCGGTATCGAAAAGCCTTCAAAAGGAGAGGTGATCATAAACGGCTTTGATCTGCATAAAGAGAATGACAGGCTTGAAGGCGTCATCGGTCTGGTTCCCCAGGATGATCTGTTGATTGAAGAACTTACTGTTTTTCAGAATCTTTATTTTAATGCCAAACTCTGCTTTAAAGATAAATCAGAAACCGAGCTTACCGAATTAGTGGATAAGACCCTCCAGAATCTTGGCCTTTTCGACAGAAAAGATCTGAAAGTGGGTACGCCGTTGAAAAAAACCATCAGCGGTGGTCAAAGGAAAAGACTGAACATTGCCCTTGAGCTGATCCGCGAGCCTTCCATTCTCTTTATTGATGAACCGACTTCAGGATTATCATCAAGAGATTCGGAAAATGTGATGGACTTATTACGCGAACTAACCCTTAAAGGAAAGCTTATCTTCGTGGTTATCCATCAGCCTTCGTCAGAAATATACAAGATGTTCGACAAAATGATCATCCTTGATACAGGTGGTTACCAGATTTATTATGGCAATCCTGTGGAAGCGGTGATGTATTTCAAAAGACTTGATGCACAGATCAACAGCGAAGTTGGCGAATGCCCTACCTGTGGTAATGTAAACCCTGAATTGATCTTTAACATTATCGAAGCCAAGGTGGTGGATGAATTCGGAAATTACACCGATGCCCGGAAGGTCACACCACAGCAGTGGGATGAGCATTACCATCACCTTATACGGTATAAAGAAGTCCCGACTGTTGAGACCTCACCGCCCAAAAACCTGCGCATACCTTCCTGGTTCAGCCAGGTGTGGATCTATTTTGTCCGTGACTTCCTCTCCAAGATCAGTAATCGTCAATATATTGCACTGAGCATGCTGGAGGCCCCCATTTTAGGCTTTATGCTCTCTTATATTATACGGTATTTCGAAGATCCTAATTCCAGCATCTATATATTCAGGGTCAATGAGAATATTCCCATTTTTATTTTCATGTCCCTGATCGTCGCTCTTTTCCTGGGATTGACAGTTAGCGCCGAAGAGATATTCAAGGACAGAAAAATATTAAAGCGGGAAGGCTTTCTTAATCTGAGCCGTTCCAGTTATCTGGTTTCAAAAGTTGCAATCCTGTTCCTCATTTCCGCTATCCAGTCTTTTCTTTTTGTGATCATTGCCAATACAATCCTTGGTGTTAAAGACATGTATTTCGTATACTGGCTGGCGCTTTTCTCCACAGCTGCTTTTGCCAATATTCTGGGACTGAATATCTCTGCCACATTTAATTCGGCTGTGACCATTTATATCCTTATTCCACTGGTTATGATACCTATGATGATCCTGAGCGGTGCCATGTTCAGTTTTGATAAACTTAACCGCACCATAAGCCGCATCGACAAGGTACCGATAATCGCAGAGTTTATGGTGACCAAATGGACTTATGAGGCCCTTATGGTACATCAGTTTAAAGATAACCAGTTCATGTCATATGACAAATCCCGCATTAAACTTTACGACCTTGAAAAGGTTGAAAGCCAATCCGATTTTAAAAAAGTCTACTGGCTTCCTGAATTAACCGAAAGACTCGAGCGAGTAACCCGCGAGCTTGATAATATTGAAATGGTAAGCGTAACCGCCGATGACCTGACGCTTATTGCCAATGAAATTGAAGCGGAATGCAAGATCAACAAGGATATTGCTCCATTCACAGAGATGAACATGTTATCACCGGAAAAATTCGACAAGACCACGGCACAAAAAGTCCATGAATTCTTTGAAACCCTTGATAATTATTATGGAGAAAAATTTCAACTGGTCAGTCATCAGAAAGAAAACTATATTAATTTCTGGATGGAGAACAATCCTGACGGCTATACATTGCTGCGTGACAACTATCATAATGAAGGGGTTTCTGATATTGTAAGGAAAGTCTATGAAAAAAACAAAATACTTGAATTTAATCAGCAATTGGTTCAGCATTATGATCCTATTTATCAGGATCCGATACCGGCAAGCCCGGTAAGTATCCGCACCCATTTCTATTCACCGGCGAAGCCATTTCTTGGTAAAACATTTGATACTTACTGGTTCAACATAACAATAGTATGGATTCTGACACTGCTGTTCTATGTTATTCTTTACTTTGACGGATTAAAAAAATTATTAACCTTTACAGAGCGTTTTAAAAAGAAAAATAAATAGTTAAATACTTACAGATTTTTTATAATTTTATTCTGATCGTTAACTTTGTGTAAATATTCAAATTGTAAGAATTATGATTAAAAGGCTGGTCTATTTTTTGTTAGCTGTATTGATAATCAGTTCATGTAAATCAGGGGGTGATCGTACTGCTGACTCCGATTTTGAGATTCCTGATTCCGTCTTAACCGAGGGATTGGAGATCTCTGAAGAGACAATGCAAAATGTTGTGCAGAATATTTCTTCCCCTGTTGAAATGGCTGCTTTAATCAAAGAGCTTGGTGTTCCATACTCCAATAAATATTTATCATCTACTGCCAGGGTCGGTAAACTGTCGACCAATTTTCAGCAATCGCTGAATCTTGGTATATATGGTGCCGATCTGGGCTATCTAAACATGTATAACAAAACATCAGCTGTGATTGATTATATATCAGCCATAAAAACCCTGGCTGATGATATCAAAGTCGGGCAGTTTTTTGATTTTACCACATTAAAACGTTTGGCAACCAATAATCAGAATCTTGATTCACTGATGTATATTTCCGTGCACAGTTTTAATCAGATGGATAAATACCTCCATTCCAACAAACGAAGCAACCTGAGTGCACTTATCATAACCGGTGTATGGATCGAAGGGCTATATCTGGGGACACAGGTCGCTAAAGAAGCTCCTAACGACCAGCTGGCTGAAAGAATTGGCGAACAAAAAATTACGTTGAATGAACTGATTCTTATACTTGAAAATTTTAAGAATGACAAACAATACGCTAAGCTGATCCGTGAACTTTTGCTTATCAAGGAACAATACAAGGATGTTGTCATTAGAATTGAAAAAGGAGAACCTCAGATGATCGAAGAAGATGGCATGCTGACCATTGTTCAGAACGATAAAAGTATTATTGAGATCAGTCCCGAACAATTAAATGGCATTATTATCACAACCGAAAAAGTCCGTAACAGGTTAATCAGCTTATAGGTATGAAAAACATAAAGTTCATCATTTTATTTCTTGTCTTGTCCTGTGCCTTTTCACTTCGTGCCCAGGATATTTCACAACTAACAGCACAATGTGCCGCCAATGCCGGCGACGTAATGTATCTTAAAGATTTTGTCGTAAAACTTGATGCCGGAACTCCCGGTGGAGCACCGCCTACTGCAAGATTTGCCTTACTGTTGAGCAAAAGTGTCGTATACAGATTCTCAATCTGCACGGCACCAAATTCTGAAGGGGAAGCTGTTTTACAACTTTTCGATATGAACACCCTGTTGGGAAGTACATTTATTACCGCTACAGGTAAAGATTTCCCGTTTTTTGATTTCAAATGTCAGAAAACAGGCGTATACCATGTGTTCATTTCATTCAAAGAAGGCAAAGCAGGTGAAGGTGTTGGTGTCCTTTCGTATGTGAAAAAACTCTGATTAAAAAGAATAAGTCCCGGGAACAATATTAAACCATTCATCAACTGCAACAAGTATTATTCCTGCTATCATGATAAACAACAGCAGGTTATTGAAACGATTGTTTTTGCATGATGAAAAATAATAACTCAGCAGATAGGCCAGGGAAATGCCCCCGATGTATATTGTGACCTGAGCAGCCGATGCGTTGATAATCATTGTTATTAAGCTTAATACAAACAGCCAGAAGAAAAAAATGAAAAACACCCTTGATTGGATATTTTGCATACCGATTGTACGAATCATGTGAAAGCTTCCGATGACGACCAGCAATGCAAGATATCCATAATAGGCAAGCTGAACAGCTGAAAAATCATATGCCCTGCCTGACGATACAAAAGCGTTTCTTAATTCCTCCCCGATAAGGTTGAGCGGCTGATCCGTTAAAAACAGGTAAGAACCCCAAAACAGAGCAGGAAGAAAAAAGCCTATCCATGGGTAAAACCATTCCTGCCAGACTGTATTACGAAACAAAAACAAGGCAATCAAAAGAACCGGAAAGAAAAATACGGCAGGATAATAAATCAACACCGCAATCGATAAAAAAATACCCGCATCAAGAAAATGATAGGTGAGTTTATCTTTTTTAAAAGATTGAAATATCCTGGCTATCATTATGATCACAAATAACGTGGCCATCATGGCCGGTGACAGATACCGCAGCCAAAACAACCCGCCGGCTATGACAATATAAAAAAACTGCGGCATTTGTGATCTGGTTTGCAGGAACAACAAGCTGCCGTTGATTTGCACCAGAAAATAGCCATATAATAATATAATCCCGCAGGCCAGGACTGAAGAAATTACAGGCTTTGCTGATACGCTGAACGCCAGTAATCTGCCCAGGGGCCCGGCCATAGACAAATCAGAAGAAAAGGATACCGGAGAATTAAAAAAGGTATACAGCCATAACAATAAAGCAATGGCCGGCATAAGCATGAGCAAACCTGCCTTATTGCTGTTGAAGGTTCTGATTAACATAGCAGCGAAAAATGAGCAGGCACTGATTATAAAAGTGCTTATAACAATTTTTCAAGTTTGTTGATAAAATTTGCTTTGGGAACCGCTCCTACCTGTTTGTCAGCTACAACACCATCTTTAAAAAACAAAACAGTTGGAATATTGCGTATACCAAACCTTGCAGCAATACCCGGATTGCTATCAACATCCACCTTCCCGACAATAGCCTTATCTTTATATTCTTCAGCTATCTCACTAACAATAGGGCCAATAATCCGACAGGGACCGCACCACTCTGCCCAAAAATCAATTATGACCGGCTTATCAGCTTTCATAACAACATCTTCAAAATTTGCTTCGTTTATTTCCAGTGCCATTGTATAATTTATAAGTTAATATTCAATTAGTTACGACAATTCATCATGCCCAGCAAAGGTATAAAATCAAATTTTCACAAACAAAATATATTTAACACAGCTTAAATTCAATCTCCGGATTTTGAAATAAAAAATCAACAAACTCATCTGACAATTCAATATGTTTTGAACGGGAAAACAGATCAACGGCAATGTTCTCGGTAACATCAACCAGCGTGACTTTCAGGTTGATATTACCTTTCCTGCCCTCAGTAAAAGATTTCAACTTATCAAGGAGGTTCTCTGAAAGCTCATCGAGAGGCAGCCGTAACTGAATATTTTTAATAAGTTCATCGCGTGCATTGCTCAACAAACAAATACTTTTTACCCGAAATTCCGGTTCCGGAGTACTCTTCCATGTGTTTTCCTGCACAGATCCTTTAATCAGCAATGAATATCCCTCATAAAGGTAATTCCTGAAATTTTCATAATCTTTTCCAAAAAATGTAAATGTATAAGTATCAGTATAGTCTTCCAATGTAAATCCGCCATATGGCTTGCCGTTTTTGGCAATGGCATTCTTTACACTGGTTACTATTCCTGCTATTGTCAGATCCCTGCCTTTCTGGGATGATAAATCACGCAATTCAGAGAGTGTGGCATTACAAAAATGATTCAGTTCAATCCTGTAGTTATCGAGCGGATGAGCAGACAGGTAAATACCAATTAATTCCTTTTCCTTGCTCAGTTTCACAAGTGCAGGCCATTCTTCTTCCTGTGATGGTTTTGGCTTGACCACCTGAACAGCTGACATATCACCAAACAATGTTTGGGTGACATTTCCCTGGCTTTGCATCAGGTTACCGTAACGAATAAGCTGTTCGATAAAACTCATTCCGTTTTCATCCCTGGCAAAGAACTCATAGCGGGCCGGCTCACCAAAACTATCAAAGCCGCCTGCCTGCGCCAGCGCCTCCAGACACCTTTTGTTCACAATGGTAAGGTTTACGCGTTCAACCACGTCATAGATGCTTTTATATGGACCCGATTTCCGGCGCACTTCAAGGATGTGCTCCACAGCTGATTCTCCAACACCCTTTATGGCAGCCAGCCCAAACCTGATCTGACCGCTTGTGTTAACAGTAAAATTTGAAAAGCTTTCGTTGATATCCGGCACCAGGACGGTAAGACCCATACGCCGGCATTCATCCATGAAAAAGGTAATCTTTTTTATATCATTAAGATTACGGCTCAGAACGGCAGCCATAAATTCAGCCGGATAATGTGCTTTCAGATAAGCAGTCTGATAAGATATGTAAGCATAACAGGTTGAATGTGATTTATTAAAAGCATAATGTGCAAAAGACTCCCAGTCCTTCCATATCTTTTCCACTACTTCCGGATCATGACCCCGCTGTGTGCATCCTTCCTGGAATTTAACCTTAAGCTGATCCATCATTGAAACAATTTTCTTACCCATCGCTTTTCGCAAGGAGTCAGCCATCCCTTTTGAGAAACCGGCCAGCAATTGGGAAAGAAGCATGACCTGTTCCTGGTAAACCGTGATACCATAGGTATCCTTCAAATAAACCTCCATCAATGAAATGTCATATTCGATTTTCTCACGGCCATGTTTGCGGTTTACATAACTGGGTATATAATCCATAGGGCCCGGCCTGTATAAGGCATTCATGGCGATCAGATCTTCAAAACGGTTAGGCTTTAGTATTTTCAGGTATTTCTTCATGCCATCTGACTCAAACTGAAAGAGCCCGGTCGTATCGCCACGGCTGTAGAGTTCATATGTTAAGGAGTCATCCAGGGGAATGGCATTGATATCAACATCGATATTTCGCGATATTTTAACATTCAGTATTGTATCTTTAATAATAGATAATGTCTTCAGACCCAGAAAATCCATTTTAAGCATGCCAACAGATTCAATATGAGAACCGTCAAATTGCGTAACATTTAACTCGGCATCTTTATTCCGGCATATCGGAATATATTCTTCCAGATCGTCTTTACCGATGATGATACCACAGGCATGAACCCCCGTTTGCCTCACAGAACCCTCCAGAACTTCAGCATATTTTAATGTACTTGTAACCTGTTCATTTCCGCTTTCACGTTCCTGTAAAAGCATTGGTGCCTTTTCATAAGCATCCCTGAATGAAATGCCGGGAACCTCAGGAACCAGTTTGGCCAGCCTGTCGGCTTCCTGCAACGGCAGCTTCTGTACACGGGCCACATCGCGGATAGCCATTTTCGGTGCCATGGTGCCAAAAGTAATAATATGGGCAACCCTCTTTTCGCCATATTTTTTAACAACATATTGCAATACTTTTTCCCGGCCGTCTTCATCAAAATCTATATCGATATCGGGCATTGATATCCGGTCAGGATTAAGAAAACGCTCGAAAAGAAGATCGTATTTTATAGGATCAATATCTGTAATCCTTAAACAATAAGCCACAACTGAACCGGCAGCAGAACCCCTTCCCGGTCCCACTGACACATTCATTTCACGTGCTGCCCTTATCACATCCCAAACAATAAGAAAATATCCGGGAAAACCCATTTTTCTGATTGTATCAAGTTCAAATTCAATACGTTCTTTGACCTTTTCATCAAGTACGGTATAACGCTGGGCAGCACCTTCATATGTCAGATGCCTCAGGTATTCGTTGCTGTCAGCAAAACCCTCAGGAATTTGAAAATCAGGCATAATGGGGTCACTGTTAAGCTCATAAGTCTCAACTTTATCAACAATTTCATTTGTATTGATAATGGCTTCCGGAATATCAGCAAACAAGGCCTTCATCTCCTGCTGTGTCTTCATCCATTCCTGATGTGTATACCTGAGCCTGTCGGGATCATCAATATCCTTTCCGGTACTGATACACAACAAACGGTCATGGGCATCAGCATCTTCTTCATTGATGAAATGAACATCATTGGTAGCCACCACCTTCGTGCCGGTTTCCTTCGCAAGCTTCAGCAACCGGGTATTGACAAAAACCTGATCCTCATATACTTCTTTGTCAATTAGCGGATCTCCTGATTTATGTCGCTGCAATTCAAAATAATAGTCTTCGCCAAAAATACTCTTATACTCCTGTATGACTTCCAATCCCCTGCTTTCTTCTTCGTTCCGCAAAACCCAGGGCAACTCTCCGTGCAGACATGCTGTCAGTGCAATCAGACCGGCATGGTATTGCTTAAGCAACTCCTTATCAATCCTTGGTTTGTAATAAAACCCTTCTGTCCATCCATATGATACAAGCTTTATCAGGTTTTTATATCCCTGCTTGTTTTTGGCCAGCAGTACTAAATGAAAACCACCACCATCCTGTTTCTCTGACTTTTCAAACCTTGACCGGCGTGCAATATATACCTCACAACCCAGGATAGGTTTAAGACCATGTTTCATGGCCTCATTATGAAACTCTTTCACGCCAAACATGTTTCCATGGTCTGTTACAGCAATGGCTGTCATACCATCATTTTTGGCCTTTGCCATGACATGTCTTATATCTGCCGCGCCATCAAGTATAGAATATTGTGTGTGTAAATGAAGATGTGTGAACGTTACATCTGTAAGATCAGTATGCATCGAATCATCTGATTCCTCTTTCTGCTGCCCCGGCCTTTCTTTCCTGGCGTTCTTGTCGGGCCATTCCACAGGCGGAATGACAACAGGATTGCTCTTTTTGAAGTTTTCAAGCCATGATGGTCCTGCATCTTCCAACCTGATCTTAATTACATCAAGTCTGAGCAGTTCCAGAAAACAACGCGCTGTTGCAGCAACATCAGCCGCTGCGTTATGAGCTTCATTAAAATCTTCAGAAAACAGTTTTTGATGAAGCTCGGATAAAGTGGGCCATTTGAAATTTCCACCTTTCCCGCCCAGAAGTGCACAAAACTCTGTAGCCTCTTCTTTGGTGCAACAGTATGGCAGTGGTGACATCTCATCCGGCTGTCCGGTTCGCACATATTCAGCCCCAACAATTTTACGGTCAAAATCGATATTATGTCCGATCACAAGCTTCGTCTGCAATAACGAACGGTTAAATTCCTGCAAAACAAAGACAAGATCAAATCCTTCACGCAAAGCTCTTTCAGTTGAAATACCATGGATTTTTTCGGCTGAAAATGGAATGGTAAATCCTGACGGTTTTATGATATAATTATAAGCTTTCAGTAAAACACCTTTCTCATCATGACACTCCCAGGCAATTTGCACCAACCGGGGCCAATTAGCGATATCAGTAACCGGTGCATTGTAATTGGCCGGCAATCCTGTTGTCTCAGTATCGAAAATCAAGAACATAAAAAACCTCAGAAAAGAATTAAACTCCTGTTATTCAATTATTAACAAATTAACTTATTTTTTTATAAAGTTAACCCAAACCGGAGCAAATCGAAAGCGTTGTTCATAAATATGCATAACAACTTATGCAGGAAATACAAACAATATTATTTCATTGAAAATTATAATCTTATCCCCAAAGCCGTAAACTTAACACAGGGTCAGTACCAATCAGGTTTCTTATCCCTGATCACTTCTATAAAGATTGGGAACCTGAAGTTGTGCCAAGTAAAATGCTTTCAATCTGCTGTCTGAACATGTTTTTGGTTTCTTCAGGTGAACTGGCAATGCCCGCCGACATAGAAGGATTTCCTTTTAAAGGACAAAAGAGAAAAGCGGGTATGCTTTGTATGCCAAAAACAGAGGCCAGCTCTCTTTCTTTCTGAACATCAATTTTGTATATGATCACCTTACCGGCATATTCATGGGCTAATTCAGCAAGAATAGGACCTGTAATCCGGCAGGGAGCACACCAGTCAGCATAAAAATCAATCAGACAAGGCAAATTGCCTTTATATATCCATTCTGTGGCGTTCTTTTCATAATCCATAACCTTTTCCAGAAAATCAGCTTTTGTTAAATGTACAGGTGCATTGATAAGAATATTCTCAGGTGCACCCGATTTATCGTTGACCACCTGAACAACTTTATTGTTGTCGCTGTCAGATGAAGATTGATCACTTTTCAGAGTTTTATCCGGCTGACTGCTGCATGCCTGGAAGGTTAAAAAAATACTTCCGGCCAATAAAACCAAAGTTTTTTTCATTTTCATAAATTTAAATTTTAAACAACTTATGCCTGACTTCAAATTCAGTTCTAAAAATAATGATTCTTATGAAGTATAATGTTATAATTTATGTTATTATTTATATATGTATATTTATATATATCATAAATTATGCCAAAGATAACAGAATATCAAATTACATTGTCTTTTCAGGAAGTTTTTTTGTTTTCTACATGACTGTTTTCCGGCCTCAGCATATACAAAGCTCCTTCTTCTGTAACTTGTACATCAATAATATTCAAAGAGATCATCTTTATCAGAATGGTTTCAGCACTATGTCGGGTGGTATGTGCTATCCTGGTGAACTTTGAAAGTGTAATAAAAGGATTTTTTTCAAGGTAGGTGACCAAAACCTTTTCTTCCCGGCCATATTTCAAAAAGGTACCTTTATAATTATGGCTGTTGTTCCATACTTTCAGAATAATCCTGTTGGCCTGAAAGTTCTGATCTGCAACACGGACAAAGGCAATCCATTTTCCCTTTTCGTCCTTCGCATAATGAGGACGTTTTTTACTTTTACTGATGATGGCCTCCAGCACCCATCGCCCATCGACATTCCACTTCCTTATCGTATAATCAACCTTTGGTTTACAATATAAATGGGCAGCCGATTCTATCATGTATTCTTCTTCATCAGTTCTAACCCCAGTTATGACGCCATTGTCCTTTACACCAATCAATAATTTACCACCATCGGTATTGGCAAAGGCCGACAAGGTCCGGGCGATTTTCCGGGCATCAGAAATCTCAAACTTAAAATCAAGATTTTGATTCTCCCCCTTGGCAATCAATGCTTTGATATAATGAGACCGGATTTTCACAAATTATCACATCGGATCAGGTCATCAAAATTAATTCATTTTATCGGTAAAGTCTTAAAAAGAATCAGGATGAGCGTAAATCATATCATAATTGAATATAAACCCGGCAACAAAAAAAGCATGCCAAAAAGTCAGTTTGTCATAACCAATAATTCTGAAAGAACACAATATTTCAGTTTCTTTTAGCTGTATAAAAAATGTATAATACACTTAACCCGTATATCAGGAAAGAATTAGTTCTTTTTCCGGAAAGGTCATATTGATTATCGATTATTTTTATACTTTTGCCATCAAATTACAGGGGAATTAGCTCAGTTGGCTAGAGCGATTGCATGGCATGCAATAGGTCAGGGGTTCGACTCCCCTATTCTCCACGTTTTTAAGCGGATTTTACCTGCTATCACAGGCAAATCCGCTCATTTATTGTGATACCTTCCTGTTTTTGTGTCTTTTTGGTAAAAGCATCAACCCTGATTCGGTTATTGAATAAAAGCATTAAGGCTTTCTTTATCAGATTCTGAGAGTAATCCGTTTTTCGATTTCCATTCCGGTAATATTTTGTTTTTCACGCCCGGAATATACTTTTTCATGGCCTTAAACATACTGCCCGTGGCAATGATGTAGGTGGTAAATAATCCGATCTGAATATTTTCAGGAATGTCTGTCGCTTTGATTGCCTTAACCCACTTACGATCCGGGTGTTGTAATACAAAATACAGACCGCTGGTCCAACATCCCAAAAAAAGATAAGATATCTGCTCCAGATGGTCTTTCTTAAGTTCAGTTACCGGAATCACGCTGACAGAATAGCCTTTTTCTGTTAAAAACCTGGCCATTCCCTCGCCGTATTTCCGGGTTTTACCTTTTCTGCTCTGATAGACAATAAGTGCTTTTTTCATTGTGTTAATAGTTAATAATTAATTCAATTTGCCGGTCATAAAATTTTTAATATGATTTAAGAACCAAGAATGAAGATTTTTGATTTAAGAAGGGGAAGGCTTGGTTGTATAGTATTGATAATAATGTTTTTGTCTTTGACTTCATAAATCTTAAATTCGTATATACGTGGCTAAAAATACTTTTCGGCTATTCGTGAATTTCTTGATTTCTAAAACCTTTGATATGTTATATGTTAGAAATATATTATTCGGGCATTCGTGGCAAAAAATGACTTTTTGAAGTGGCCTCAGTCTTAAACCTTAAATCTTTAATCTATTAAAATATAATTTCTACAGACAGCAACTTAAGTTAAATAAATAATATAAGCTGATTATAAGTTCTTTCAACTTGTCAGTTCAAAAATACAATTCTATTTTTATTATGGCATCTTTTTCTCTGCCACTTGAATGAGCAATTAAAACTCATTGAAAGAAGTGCAACGAAAAATATTTGTTAATATTTGAATATTATGTATTTTTGTATGGCTAAAAAACAAGACCATGGAGCTTAAGAAATCAAACAAAGCAGACCTTGAAGGAAAAAGACTCATTTTTCTTGAATTAGGTTTTATTGTTGTGCTGGGCATTGTACTTGCTGCATTTGAATGGACAAGTCGTCCTTCACAATCGACAGAGCTTCAGATATCAACTGAAGATGTCGGTGACGAAGAACAGATACCCATCACACGTCAGCAACAGGAAATAGAACCACCTCCGCAAACTCAGGTTGTGGTTGAACTCAATATCGTTGATAATGATGTTGAACTCGATGATCAGCTTGAACTGGATGATCAGACAGCCAATGATGATATGGCTATGGACATTATTGCCTATACACCCTCTGATGATGGTGAAGAAGTTGTTGAAGAAGTGTTTATCATTGTTGAAGACATGCCTACCTTTCAGGGTGGTGATCAGAACGCTTTCCGTACATGGATTCAACAAAACCTCAGGTATCCTGAGATTGCGCAGGAAAATGGCATTAGCGGCAAGGTATATGTTCAGTTTGCCGTAAATTCCAGAGGTGAGGTTGTTGATGTCAAAGTCGTGCGTGGTGTTGATCCTGCACTTGATAAGGAAGCCGTACGCGTTGTATCCTCATCTCCGAAATGGGTGCCGGGGAAACAGCGGGGCAAGCCGGTAAAAGTGCAGTTTACCTTCCCCATTGTATTTGTTTTACAGTAAAAGCAAAATTATTTTGAAAAACCCTGATCCAATGATCAGGGTTTTTTTGTAACTTTTCTCTGGAGAATCCGAATAAAACACTAAAATGTTACATTCAGATTCAAATGGTTAAAACAAAAAGACTATGGTTATGAAACACATATATTTTTCGGCTGTTTTCATACTCCTGATGGCAGGATGTACATCATCAAAAAAACTATTGCAGAAAGGCCAGTATGATGCTCTCATTCAAAGATCTGTCAAAAAACTCATAAAAAATCCATCCAGCGAGGAGGATGCTGTTATGCTTGATAAAGCCTATAATCTGGCAAATGACAGAGACCTGGAGCGATTAAAATACCTCAGAACGGAAAACAATCCGCGGTCCTATGATGAAATGTACAGAATATACTCAAATCTCAAGAGCAGGCAAACCAATGTCAGAAAAGTACTCCCGCTCAGGATCGGTGGACGTACAATACAATATGAATTTGTTGATTACGATAAACATATGGTTGAGGCGAAAAAAAAGGCAGCCGACTATTATTATGATAATGCAACAAAGCTCATGAATGTCAACACCAAGGAATCTTATCGCCAGGCCTATTATGAGTTTAAAAAAGCAAAAGACTATATGGGAAACGTATACCCTGATATCGACAACCATATTCATGAATCACGGTATCTTGGGACCAGCCGTGTGCTGATGAGCGTGGTGAATAATACCCTTTTTAATCTTCCTCAAGATTTTGTCAACAATGTGATAACAATTGACACACGTGAGTTCTCAAACGAATGGGTTGAATTCCATATACAGCGTCTTGATCGTGAAACCCAATATGATTATTATGTCGACCTGATTCTGGAGGTTATTGATATATCTCCAGATATGGCATCAGACAGGGATTACATTGAGAAAAAAACCATTGAAGACGGATTCGATTACGTGCTTGATTCAAGGGGCAATGTGATGAAAGACAGTCTAGGTAACGACATAAAAGTGAAGAAATATAAGGACATCACCTGTACGGTTATTGAAACCCTGCAGCAAAAGCACTGTACCATACAGGGGCATCTCGAATTTATATCATTGAATCCCAAACAATTGTTAAAAAAAGAGCCTGTTTCTGCCTCAACACATTTTGAGCATCTGTCAGCAAGGGCAATAGGTGATATCAATGCACTGAAACCTGAAACGAGGAAGCTTATTCAGCAAAAACGTATTCCTTATCCTGATGATTTCGGTATGATTTACGATTGTACCGAGACAATGAAACTTGCAATTCACGACGCATTAAAACATAACAGGTCATTCATTCAATAATTCCGGTTTTCATTTGGGAGAGTATACCACCAGAACAGAAAAAGAGCGTGCCATACTTATTGGCGTTGCAAATAACGAATATGAACCAGGCCAGATCGAGAAATTCCTTGAAGAACTTGCCTTTCTTATTGATACAGCTGGCGCCGTGCCTGTAAGGTATTTCATTCAAAAACTTGACATTCCGAATGCCCGTACATACATCGGTAAAGGAAAACTTGAAGAGATCAGAGCGTATATTCACACCCACGGGATTGACATTGCCATCTTTGATGATGAACTCTCACCCAGCCAATTGCGCAATATCGAAAGAGAGTTGAATATCAGGGTTCTCGACCGCACCAACCTGATCCTGGATATATTTGCAGGCAGGGCCAAAACAGCTTATGCCAGAACACAGGTGGAACTTGCTCAGTATGAATATCTCCTTCCCCGGCTGGCCGGCATGTGGACACATCTTGAAAGACAGCGCGGCGGAATCGGCCTCAGAGGACCGGGTGAGACGGAAATTGAAACTGACCGAAGAATTATTCGTAATAAAATTGCTCATCTGAAAGAACAGCTGAAGAAAATCGACCGTCAGATGACTTCCCAGCGTAAGAACAGGGGAAAACTTGTGCGTGTTTCACTGGTTGGCTATACAAATGTCGGCAAATCTACTCTGATGAACCTTTTGAGCAAATCAGAAGTTTTTGCTGAAAACAAGCTCTTTGCGACTCTGGATACAACCGTAAGAAAAGTGGTCATAGGGAACCTCCCTTTCTTATTGAGCGACACCGTTGGTTTTATCAGGAAACTGCCCCACCATCTTGTGGAGTCATTCAAATCAACACTTGATGAAGTCAGGGAAGCCGATATTCTGCTTCATGTTGTCGATATCTCACATCCCGGTTTTGAAGAACAAATAAACATAGTGAACCAGACACTTCATGATATCGAAGCGTCAAATAAATCCACCATAATTGTGTTCAACAAAATTGATATCTATCGGTTTATACAAAAAGATAATGATGATCTCTCTCCAAAAACAAAGGCAAATCTTTCATTAGCGGAATTAAAAAACAGCTGGATGGCAAAAAACAATTCACCCTGCATTTTTATTTCGGCCACAAAAAAGGAAAACATTGAAGAATTCAAATCGTTGCTTTACAGTCAGGTGAAAGAAATTCATATCACACGTTACCCATACGACAATTTCCTTTTCTGATGCCCTGATAAAATGATAGCCCGATGGCGTGTTGAAAATCCTGTAAGGGTATCTCTGAATTATACCAATTGTTTCTTAACCAGGTATTCAGCAATCTGGATGGCATTTGTGGCTGCGCCTTTTCTCAGATTATCCGAGACAATCCACATATTGAGTGTTTTAGGCTGTGTTTCATCACGGCGCAAACGTCCGACAAATACTTCATCACGGTTATGCGAATTTATGGGCATAGGATAAACATTGTTTTTCGGATCATCAACCACAACAACGCCGGCTGTGTTTTCAAGAATACGGCGAACATCTCTCAACTCATATTCTCTTTCAAATTCAACATTAACTGATTCTGAATGACCCCCGATAACGGGTATTCTAACCGTTGTAGCTGTCACCCTTATGGAATCATCTTCCATTATCTTTTGCGTTTCGTTCACCATTTTCATTTCTTCTTTGGTATAGCCGTCTTCAAGGAAAACATCAATGTGGGGCAACGCATTCATGTCAATTTTATGTGGATAAGCCATTTCTCCTGCGAGACCTTTTCTTTCATTCATCAACTGATCAACAGCCTTTTTTCCTGTGCCTGTAACAGACTGATAGGTTGATACAACAATGCGCTTTATCTTATAGACTCTGTGAAGTTCTGCCAGGGCTACTACCATCTGAATAGTTGAACAATTCGGATTTGCAATGATTTTGTCTGACTTTGTCAGCACATGAGCATTCACTTCAGGAATGACAAGTCTGATGTCAGGCTCCATCCGCCAGGCTGAAGAATTGTCAACAACTGTGGTTCCGGCTTCAGCAAATTTCGGGGCCCATGCTTTTGATGTCCCTCCGCCTGCAGAAAAAACAGCCAGTTGAGGTTTCATGTCAATGGCATCCTGCATACCAACAACAGAATATTCCCGGCCTTTGAAAGTCACTTTTTTCCCGATTGATTTTTCAGACGCAACCGGTATAAACTCAGTGACCGGAAAATTTCGTTCTTCAAGAACCCTGATCATCTGTGATCCTACAAGGCCAGTAGCTCCAACAACCGCAACTTTCATAATGCAAATATTTAATGTTAATCAATCTATTGTTACAGACAAAAAAATTGTCTCAAAAGAGTCACAGCCTTTTGAAACAACCTTTTTGATTTTTAATCGTTTTTGGTTAATTTTCTCCAAATGTTATGCGGCAAAATTCGTAAAAAAAATGATTTATGAAAGCCCCTTTCGTTATTTTTTCATTGCTTCCCTTTGCCTTATGCGCCCAGATAAATGAAGATTTTGAAACAGGCGATCTCCGTCAATGGCAGCAATTTCCTCCGCAACGCTGGGAATCATCTGCAATCACACCAATAAATGGACAATACGCCCTGCATCACATCTATAACAACAACTCGGCATGTTCCGACCGTATTTCACTGTTGCATGATCCTTTGTATCTGGATTCTCTTACAACAACCTGGAAATTCAAGCTGTTTTATGCCTGTCAGCCATCATCCGAAAACAACTGGGCTGTTTATTTAACAGCTGACAGACCGTCGCCATACATGGACCCTGACAGCATTATTAATGCTTATGTGATTGGTGTTAATCTTTCCGGAAATGATGACATTCTGAGAACATACAAGATCATGAAAAGCCATGTGAGCACAATCATTGAAACTGATTTTAACTGGCAGACCATGACTTCTGTTTTGCATGGCAGCTGTATTGAGGTTACCCGCAATCCCGGCGGAAAATGGTCATTGTCCATTGATACTGCAGGATCAGGTCAAAGTCTTATTGAGATTGGACGGGGCACAGATAAAGATATTATTATATCCGGACACACAGGCCTGACATATAATTACACCCGTTCAAACGATCAGAAGATATGGTTTGATGATTTGACCATAACCGGCTTTTTCAGAGAGGATAAAGAGGTGCCCTGTGTGGAAAACATTTTTGTTATGTCATCCAGCAGCATTAAGATCATATTTACAGAAGATTTAAAAACAGAAGAATTGACGCTTGCCGGATTTTCTGTTAATAACAATATCGGTATGCCTGCAGCCATGACTATTGAATCTGCCTCATCCATTGTGCTTACATTCAATAATTCATTTATCTCATCTCAAGCATACGATATAATCATCAGCAAAGCAGAGGATATCTATGGCAATGCCAATTATAACCTGAAAACCAGTTTTTTATATTATGACCCCCAACCCTATAATATTGTCATCAGTGAAATTATGGCTGATCCATCTCCGGCAGTCAATCTGCCTGAAGTCGAGTATCTGGAACTTTTTAACAATTCAGGCTATAACATAAATCTTCAGGGATGGGTATTAACTGCAGGTGAAAAATGCATTACCCTGCCTTCTTTCCTGATGGAAAAGCAAAGCTACGTTGTGCTTTGCGAAGCCCCTGATTCACTTTTGCTAAAACCATACGGGCCCGTCTTGCCAATACATGGCATGCCCGCACTGAACAACAAGGGACAAACGCTGACGCTGACAGATGCTGCAGGGGAAATTATCCATTCTGTTACCTATTCCGACAGATGGTTTAGTGATATCGGACAATCTGAAGGCGGCTGGTCACTTGAAATAATTGATCCCGACAATCCATGTGGCGGATATGCCAACTGGGACGGATCTGAACACTTTCTGGGCGGGACACCGGGTTTTGTTAATTCGGTGCGGCGTTATAATCCCGATAATATTAGACCTGTTTTGCTCCATGCAGCCACCACATGCGATTCAGGACTGCTGATATCCTTTAATGAGCCAATGCAATGCTCAGCAGCATCCGATCAATATGCTTATTCCGTTAACAACAACATCTTTCATCCTGTTAAAGCAGAACCAGTCCATCCCGATTTTTCAAACGTATTGCTTACCTTCCTGACAAAATTTGAACCATTCAGGCAATATGAGCTTATGGTAAAAAACAGTATCAGTGATTGTTCAGGAAATCTGTTGCCAAACAGCTACATCAGTTTTGGGCTGGCTTATCCGCCTGATTCTTTTGATCTGGTGATCAACGAGATACTTTTTGATGCCCATGAAGATGAAGATTATGTTGAAATAGTAAACCGTTCTGAGAAAATTGTTGAACTCCTTGCAGTAAAGGTAGTTTTGGTGGACGAATATACAGGGAAGATAAAAAAGGTGCTTCATGAAATTACGGCTCACCATCAGCTATTGCCTGAAGGTTATACTGTTTTAACAGGTAATGCAGCTGTTCTGCAGAAATATTTTCACTGTCGTAACCCAGCTGCAATTATTGAGGCAACCGGAATATCATCACTTCCCGGCGAAACCGGTGCCATCGCGTTACTTGACGGAGATTACAGGACAATTGATAAATTCATCTACAGTTCAGATTATCATGATAAGCTGATAACCAATCCTGACGGCATTTCCCTGGAACGACTGAATGGTGATATTGCAACCAACAATCCTGATAACTGGCATTCGGCATCTGCAGATGCCGGTTTTGGAACACCAGGGTACAAGAATTCGCAATCGATTATAAAGGAAGATGATTTGCCGACCGGCGTATGGACAGAACCCGAAGTATTTACACCTGATAATGACAGCCATGATGATTATATTGTCATAAATTATCATTTTGACGAGCCGGGCATAATGGCTAACGTAATGATTTTTGATAACCGAGGATGTCTGGTTAAACAGTTGGCCAATAATGTAATGCTTGGAACTGATGGCTTTTTTATATGGGACGGTACTGATATGAAAGGCCTTGTTGAATCAGCAGGATTGTACCTTATTTACACAGAAGTTTTTTCGGAACACGGCAGTCTGAAAAAATTCAAAAACACCTGTGTTCTGGCAAAAAGAATAAAATAATAAGCCCGCTTGCCACAATCATCTTTTTGTTCTGACTGTTTTCCGTAACATAAATCATTGTATAATCGTACTTATTTAAGAAATTTATGCTTGAATAAAAATCGGTATAACTTAAGTTGCTATTTATGAAAAAGATACTTAATTATTGATGTAAGATTGAAGATTTAAGATTTACGAAGTCAAAGGCAAAAACAATATAATCAATACTATACGAACCTGGCATTTCCCTTCTTAAATCATATTAAGAATTTTATAACTGGTAACTTGAATTATACAGTAAACCGCCGGTATCATGAAATATACCATCCTGGTCGCCGATGACTCAAAATTGTATTTTAATACAATTGAAGAAGCCTTCCGGCAATTGGGTGACAACTACAGGTTATTATGGGCCAGTACGGGCAAAATGGCATGTCTTTTGGCCGAAAGGCATTTACCTGACCTCATCCTGATGGACGTGATAATGCCGGAAATGAATGGCGTTCAAGCGATTAAAAAATTAAAAGAGAATCCCCTTACCTCAGATATACCGGTTATCATGTTATCAGCAACAGAAAGTTTGAAAGCAGCATATGAAACCGGTGCACATGATTTCATTTCAAAACCCTTCAAGCATTTCGAATTACTCATGCGGGTGAAAGCGTCACTGACACTCATTGACAAAATAAAGGAAATTAAAAAACAAAAGGAAAAGCTTGAAAATGAGCATCAAAAAGTATCACAGCAACGCAAGGAGATGATTGATGACATAACTTATTCCAAACGTATACAAAGGGCCATCCTGCCAACAAATGATATGGTCAGAGGAATATTTCCTGAGCATTTCATTCTTAACATTCCCCGAAACATTGTAAGTGGTGATTTTTACTGGGTCGGGCAGAAATCAGGGAAAAAAATCATACTTGTTGCTGACTGTACTGGTCATGGCATATCAGGAGCCTTCATGACCATGGCGGGAATTGCTTATATGAATGAGATATTCAATCGCTATAGTATCGAAGAACCGGCTGAATACCTATACCTGCTCAGGGAGCAGGTTATGAAGCTGCTCCATCAGAAAGGCCTTGAAGGAGAAGCCTCCGATGGCATGGATGTTGCTCTTTGCATTGTTGATGAAAAGAATAAAACTCTTAAATATGCCGGCGCCAACAATCCGCTTTATTATGTCAACCAGAACGGATTAGAGGTTTACAAAGCTGACCGTATGCCTATTGGCATTCATGTTAATTTTACGATGCCTTTCACTTCGCATACCATCCTGTATACACCAGGAGATATGCTGTATCTTTTTTCTGACGGTTATGCCGACCAGTTTGGCGGACCTGATAATAAAAAATTCCGGTACAAACAATTTCAGGAGTTGTTGGCTTCGGTTCACAATGCATCATTGGCAGAACAGAATGAAACGTTGCTTCGCACGTTTCTGCACTGGAAAGGTGATGAAGAACAAATAGATGATATTCTTATTATTGGCGTTCGCTTATCATAAAATGCAATCTTTCAGTTCATGATTATGAATTTTAATGAAAGATTTCGTAATTTAAATTTTTATTAAATGCTATGATTCATTTGTATCGCAACCGAGAAATTATAAAAACCATTGCACTGCTGATTTTTCTGATAACAGCATCTGTTCCTGGCTGCATAGTTATGGCTCAGGGGGATATTCCCCCCGGCATAAAAGATGAAATTGCCCAAAATGATCTGCTTACGGAAAAACTTATCAAGGAAGGCAAACAGGCTGAAGCTGTCAGCTATCTTAACCGGTCAGCATATCTGCTGCACACAAACGGCTTAATTGATGAAGCAGCAGATTATTATCTTAAAGTACTGAAAATTAACCAGCAACTTGGCAATCAAAAAGGCATTCAACTGGCATCCAATAGTCTTGGTATGATCTATATTGATCTTGAACAATACGACAATGCCATACAACATCTGAAAAAGGCACTTCAATTGTCGAAACAATTTAATCAACCTGTTGAGACAGTCTCATGTCTTACCAATATAGCACTTGCACAACAGGGCTCAGGGAAACACAAAGAAGCCATTGCCACACTGGAAGCAGCCATTAGTACTGCCAAAGAGTTAAATGATCTCAAACTGTTGCGTCGCTGTTATGGTTTGGCTTTTGACAGTTATGACAAAACAGGTAATGCTGAAAAATCGCGGGCTTATTTTGAACTATATTCCTCCCTTGACAAAGAGATCAAAAAGCGGGAAATGGAAAATGTGAAGACAACTGCTGAAGATAAAGTAACTCAGGCTTATGCTGCAAAACAAATAACCGAGGAAGAATTAAAGGTAAAAAATGAACAGTTGAAAATTACAGCCGATTCCCTTCAGGTTGTTGAGCAACTCACCCGTGAACAGCGGCTGGAACTGGAGTTACGCCAATCACAAATCGATAAAAA
The DNA here is from genome assembly GCA_016934055.1 of Bacteroidales bacterium. Classification (GTDB taxonomy): domain Bacteria; phylum Bacteroidota; class Bacteroidia; order Bacteroidales; family UBA10428; genus UBA5072. The sequence continues at coordinate 57,990 of JAFGTR010000136.1, forward strand.
AGAAGCTGAGATCAAGATAGAAAAAATGAAACGTTTTCAGATTACTGCCCTGCTCCTGGGATCTCTTGTCTTCGCCGCCGTGCTCATCTATCTCCTGGTTCAGAATATCAGGTCAAAACAGAAAATAAAAGAACAAAAGGATCTGCTTGAAACTCAAAATAAAAATATCACAGCCAGTATCAGGTATGCCAAAACAATACAACAGGCTATTCTGCCTGATATATCAACCCTTAAAAAATACTTTGAAATTTTCATAATGTATCAGCCCAAAGATATAGTATCCGGTGATTTTTACTGGTTTTCTGAATCACATGCCAGAACATCAGACAAAAAAAGCCTTTTTCTTGCAGTTGTTGACTGCACCGGTCACGGTGTTCCGGGTGCTTTTATGTCAATGATAGGAAATCGTCTGCTGAATGAAATAGTCAATGAGCACCGGATTGATGATCCGGCTAAAATACTGGAGCTTCTGAATGCTGAGATCCGTTTGGTTTTAAGACAGGAACAGACTGAAAATAACGACGGGATGGATCTTTCCTTATGCCACTTCACCCGTAACAATAATGAAGAAACAGGCCTTACCTTTGCGGGGGCAAAAAGAAACATGCATGTCATCAAAAAAGAAAGGAAAGAAATCATCAAACTGAAAGGTGACAGGATATCCATCGGCGGTGTAGGTCAGCATTTGGGAAAGATACAATTCAAAAACCATGATATCCTGCTTTCCAAAGGCGACCAGTTATACCTTTCAACCGACGGTATCATTGACCAAAACGGTCCCGACCGAAGTCGTTTTGGCACCAACAGACTTGAAGAAATTTTATTTAAATACTCAAAGTATCCGATGGAAGAACAAGAGTATTCTATCCGGCAGGAAATTGACAGGTTTCGTCAAAATGAAGAACAGCGTGATGATATTACATTGATGGGTATAAAAATAATTTAAATATAAAAGCCATGCCAATCATCAAAGAGGAATACCAGCAGAACTGCCTTCTGACCTATCAGGGCCCTATTACGGTCAACCTCGTATCCTTTCTCGGTAACTATATCAAATCGTTTATCGAATACGACACCAAAGTGCTTGTAAGATTATTCAAAATATACATTGAATTAACCCAAAATGTTTCTTACTATTCATCTGAAAAACAGCAGGTTAAAAATGGTGTCAATTGTGGCGTTGGTTGGTTTACAATACAGGAATCGGATGATTCATTCAGAATCACCACCGGTAACAGGATACTTAAATCAGACGGAAAAAAGCTTACGCAATACTGTAACGAAATTAACCAGCTCAATGAAGAAGAACTGCGTGATTTAAAAAGAAAGACAAGGGCCCAGGCGATGGTGAGAGATGTTGGTGCTCATATTGGATTAATTCAAACCAGTCTAACCAGCGGAAGCCAGCTTGATTTCAAAATTGATCCCGTTGACAGGCTGCATTCCTTCTTTACCATTTCAACAAAAGTTATGAAACAATAATTAGTGCATGATAAAATTATGGAAAGTCTGATCATTAATGAGGTAAAAGGATCGCCCTATTATCCTGCAGTTAGTTTTAATGCTGAAACCGGTGTCTGTGAAATGCGGGGTGAATCATACATGGAAGAAACCTATAAGTTTTATGAACCGTTAATTGGCTGGATAAACACTTATATCCTACAAAAAAAGCCGCTGGAGATGCACTTTAAGCTTACCTATTTTAACACCAATTCTTCACGCCTGATCCTTGATATACTTGATATTTTTAATAAATACCACGAAAGCGGAGGGTCAGTCAATGTTTATTGGTATTATGATAAAAAAGATCCGGATATGGTTGAAGAAATTGAAGATTTTATGGCAGAATCCGGAATGGAAATAAAAATGATACCCTTCTGATTCTTTTTGTGATTTAATGCAGAGTTTATAAAATCTTTGCTTTAAAATATTCACGGTTCAGGCATGCAATATGGGATAAGGAAATATTTTTAGGACACTCAACCTCGCATGCCCCCGTATTGGTACAGGCACCAAAACCCAGTTCATCCATTTTGGCCACCATCTTTTTCACTCTTTCTTTTGCTTCAACCCTGCCTTGCGGCAGCTTAGCAAACTGTGAAACTTTTGACGCAACGAACAACATGGCTGAAGCATTTTTACAAGCTGCAACACAAGCACCACATCCTATACAGGCAGCTGCATCCATGGCCAGTTCGGCATCTTCCTTGGGAACAAGTATGGTGTTGGCATCGGGTACTCCTCCGGTGCTCACGGATATGTAACCACCAGAGGCTATGATTTTATCAAAAGCGCTCCGGTCGACAACAAGATCTTTAATGACAGGAAATGGCTTTGCACGCCAGGGCTCAACAGTAATGGTATCTCCATCACGGTAACGCCGCATATGCAATTGACAGGTTGTCACACCATCATCCTGTCCATGTGGACGACCGTTTATGTATAAACCACAGGCACCACAAATGCCTTCACGGCAATCGTGATCATAGCAAACCGGCTTTTCGAATTTGTCGATTAACTGCTGATTGAGAATATCCAGCATTTCCAGAAAAGAACATTCCGGTGAAATCCCGGTAACATGGTATGTGACAAACCTGCCTTTTGCCCTTGCATTTTCCTGCCGCCATATTTTAAGGGTAAAATCCATAAGAACAAACTGAATAATATTTTTCTTTTTTAAATCTTATAGTTTCGTATTGCCACTTTAATATCCTCATATTTCAATGGTTCTTTATGCATCTCATGCTCCCTGTCCGATGCCTTGTATTCCCATACAGCAACAAACATGAAATCATCATCATTGCGCATGGCTTCTCCTTCATCCGATTGGTGTTCTTCCCTGAAATGACCGCCACAGGATTCTTCCCGCTGCAGTGCATCACGGGCCATTAACTCACCGATTTCAATAAAATCGGCCACTCTGCCAGCTTTTTCAAGTTCAGGATTCATTTCATCATAACGCCCCGTGACCCTCACATCTTTCCAGAATTCTTCCTTCAGGGCAGAAAATTCCTTTAGTGCGCTTTCAAGTCCGCTTTTGTTACGAGCCATTCCAACCATTTCCCAGAGCTTTAGACCAAATTTCCTGTGTATGGCGTCAACAGATTGTTTCCCTTTTATAGAAAACAGTTTATGAATATTGTCACGGACACTATTCTCTGCTCTTTCAAACTCAGGCAAGGTCACCGGCATCCTGGGAACGAGAATTTCTTCAGCCAGGTAATGCTGCAAAGTGTATGGCAGAATAAAATAGCCATCGGCCAGACCCTGCATCAATGCTGAGGCTCCAAGTCTGTTAGCCCCATGGTCTGAGAAATTGCATTCGCCAATGGCAAACAGTCCAGGGATTGTCGTCATCAGGTGATAGTCTACCCATAATCCGCCCATACAATAATGTATGGCGGGATATATCATCATGGGTGTCTTATAAGGATTTTCATCCACAATCTTTTCGTACATCTGAAACAAATTACCGTATCTTTCCCTGATAACATCTTTGCCAAGATTTTTTATGGCGTCTTCAAAATCAAGGTAAACAGCAAGTCCCGATCCCACACCAAATCCTGCGTCACATCGATCCTTGGCAGCTCTTGAAGCGACATCACGCGGTACAAGATTACCGAAAGCCGGATATTTTCTTTCGAGGTAATAATCCCTGTCTTCCTCAGCCAGGTCAGCGGGTAATTTTGTTTTGTTACGCAAAGCTTCTGCATCCTCACTTTTCTTTGGTACCCAAATACGGCCATCATTTCGGAGGCTCTCACTCATCAGAGTCAGTTTTGACTGATAATCTCCGTGAACAGGAATACATGTCGGATGGATCTGCACAAAAGAAGGGTTGGCAAAATATGCACCCTTTTTATAGGCCTGCCAGATAGCACTGCCATTTGCCCCCATGGCCATTGTGGAGAGAAAATAGGCTCTTCCGTAACCTCCGGTCGCCAGTACAACAGCATGCCCAAAATGCCTTTCCAATGCTCCCGTTATAAGATTCCGGGTAATGATACCCCGTGCTTTACCTTCAATGATTACCAGGTCAAGCATCTCCGTACGCGGGAAAAAGGTGATCTTTCCCGCATTTACCTGGCGCATCATAGCCCCGTATGCGCCAAGCAAAAGCTGCTGTCCTGTTTGTCCGCGTGCATAAAAAGTACGTGAAACCTGTGCTCCCCCGAAAGAACGATTCTTCAGCACTCCGCTGTATTCACGGGCAAAGGGTACACCCCGCGCTACACACTGGTCAATAATCGATCCGCTCACTTCAGCCAACCGGTAAACGTTAGCCTCACGTGACCTGTAATCTCCCCCTTTTATGGTATCATAAAAAAGCCTGTAAACACTGTCCCCGTCATTGGGATAATTTTTTGCCGCATTGATACCGCCCTGGGCAGCAATACTGTGTGCCCTGCGCGGACTGTCCTGGTAACAAAAAACCTTCACGTTAAAACCCTGCTCTCCCAGGCTGGCTGCAGCCGAAGCTCCTGCAAGACCTGTGCCTACCACTATAATATCAAGTTTGCGCTTATTGGCAGGACTGACCAGCTTTTGTGTCGCTTTGAAACGTGTCCATTTCTCAGCTAAAGGACCTTCCGGAATTCTGGCATCAAGTCTTATCATATCATGTTGATATTCTGTTTTCTACATAAAAAAGTAAATATAAACCGGTATCAGTGTGAATCCGGCCGTTACCAGTATGGTATACAAAACACCAATAACTTTTATCCATGGTGTATATAGCCTGTGATCAAGACCCAGGGTTTGAAAAGCTGACCAAAAGCCATGCAACAGGTGAAAGGCAAGAAAAATAAAACAGACAATATAAAATATCACAAATCCAGGGATTTTAAACTTCTCAATGACAAGTATGCCAAGATCGTGATAGGATTTCCCGTTATAAAAAACCACAGGGATTTCACCGGAAAATTTTGATTTGAAAAAGAAATCTGACAGGTGAATGATAATAAAGACAGTAATAATAACAGCGGTATGAATCATGAATTTGGAAAAAAAAGAAGTCTGTGAATAATTGTTAATGCTGTAAAACCTGCCCCGGGCAATCCAGTTTTTTATTTGCAGATAAAAGCCATAGAACATATGAAGGAACAATCCTCCAAACAATATGATTTCCACAATTTTAATCAGCAGATTGGAAGACATGAAATGGGCAGCTTTATTAAAAGATTCCCGTGTATCGGAAAAAATAAGAGACAGATTAATTCCCAGATGAACAACCAGAAATACAATAAGAAACAATCCTGCCAATGACATTATCAGTTTTTTACCTATTGATGAGGTGAAAAGATTGCTCATAAAACTGTATTTAAAATAAAAAGAGATTACAGCCCTTTGTAATCCTCAATTACCTGCCAGCCATTGCCAGGCGGGCGGAAATTGAGTAAAACAGTTAAGATGCCGTTTGAGACAACCTCCTGCAAATATATTCCCGGACACAAGATAATAAAATACCTTTTACCATTATCTTATAATTTAGAAACATTTTAAAGTAATACTTCATTTTTTATTATCTTTCGTTTTTGTTGTTCCGAAAAAAAGCTTTAACCCAGGGATATGGACCATCAGATCAAATTCCGTCAGAAAACCTTGCATGCAGTTTCTGAAGGAGAAGGTATTCCCCTTCTTCTCCTTCATGGTTATCTTGAGTCATTGCGCATATGGGACAGTTTTGCCGGCCTTTTAAAACATCATTATAAGGTCATCCGCATGGATCTTCCCGGCCATGGACAATCGGATGTTATTGCTCCTGTTCATACCATGGAGTTAATGGCAGAATCTGTTTCAGCCGTACTCAATGCCCTTGCCATTGATGCCTGCATACTGGTTGGTCATTCAATGGGCGGTTATGTTACACTCGCAGCTGCTGAAAAAACTGACAGACGTCTTCTCGGCTTCTGTCTTTTCCACGCCGCTCCCTTTGCCGATAACGATGAAAAAAAAGCCAGCCGCGACAAAGAAATTGACCTGGTGCGCAATGGTAAAAAAGATTTAATTATCAATACCAACATACCCAAAGGATTTGCTGACGATAACCTGGAAAAATTCAGAGCTGAGGTTGAAATGGCCAGACAAATTGCACTTGGTACTTCTGATGCCGGAATAATAGCTGCATTGCAAGGCATGAAACAACGGCACGACAGATCTGCCATAATTCTTCAAAGCCCGGTACCCGTGCTATGGATACTTGGACAAAAAGATAATTATATCGATTATCATAAAATAAAAGATAAAATCTGTCTTAACCCGAAAGGGCAATTGCTTAAGCTGGAAAATGCAGGACACATGGGCTTTATTGAAGAATCACAAAAAGCTTTAAAAGGTATTATGTCTTTTTTCGGAACTGACTCATAAGCCGTAATTCCTTCGTCATCATTGTTGTATTTATATTTTCTTTATTTTTGTTGAAATTCTGTAATATTTGTAATTGCTTTTTAACATCTGAAAACATGGAAGAAATCTATCAGCAGATTGCACATTGTGTTGAGTTTGGTAAGATCAATAAAATATCTCCTTATCCGCCTGACATGAAAGGGCAGGATGGTGCTGATGAATTGACCAAATATGCACTTGACAACGGAGCATCTCCGGTGGATGTACTGAACCGGGGACTGGTAACCGGCATGGAAAAGATAGGCGTTAAATTCAGAGAAAATAAGGTGTTTGTGCCCCAGGTGTTGATGTCTGCCAAAGCCATGAACACAGCCATGCAACACCTTAAACCATATTTCCAGTCAGGTGCTGTTAAACGTAAAGGCACATTTATCATCGGAACAGTGGTAGGTGATTTGCATGATATCGGGAAAAACCTGGTTTCAATGATGGTAGAAGGCAGCGGCTGGGAGGTCATTGACCTGGGCACAGATGTTAAAGCCGAGAAATTCATAAATGCCACCAAAGAACATCCCGGTAGCGTTGTTGGTTTATCAGCGTTACTAACGACAACCATGGTCAACATGGAACAAATAGTTAAAGAATTGCATACTCAGGCGCCTGGTACAACAATACTGATAGGAGGGGCGCCCGTAACTGATGAATTCAGGGAAAAAATTGGTGCAGATTTTTATTCTCCCGATCCCCAGGGAGCCGTTGAATACCTCAACCGTATGGTGGCCTGAAACTGCTTTCACGGGAAACTTTATGTCAAAAGGAAATCTGTATTATGGGGACAGCCCTGTCATGATCCATATTCTTAAATCAGTAACATTATCCTGAATATAATGTCATAATTATGGGAAAAATACTGGATAAACTTAAATCAGGCAAGGTGCTTGTATCTGATGGCGCCTGGGGTACTTTTCTGCAGGCAAAAGGTCTGAAACCAGGAGAATGTCCTGAATCCTGGAATCTTTTGCATCCTGAGGAAGTACTTGATATTGCAAAACGATATATTGAGGCTGGAGCTGATATCGTAGAAACCAACAGTTTTGGTGGAAACCGGCTCAAACTCTTGCATTACGGCCTCGACCATCAGACTACTGAAATTAACCAACGCGCTGCTGAATTATCAAGAAAAGCTGCCGGAAAAGAAAAAATCGTGATCGGATCTGTTGGCCCAACCGGAAAAATACTCATGACCGGAGAAGTAACAGAAGAAGAACTGTATGAAGCTTTTAAAGAACAGTCAATAGCCCTTGCAAAAGGCGGAGTGGATGCCATTGTTGTGGAAACCATGAGTGATCTCGATGAAGCCCGTATTGCAGTAAACGCAGCCCGTGAGAATACAGCATGTGAGATAATCTGTACTATGACATTTGAAAAAACCATGACGGGTGAATATCGTACAATGATGGGTGTCACGCCTGCCGAGATGGTTCACACACTGAAAAAGACGGGTCTTGATATCATCGGCGCCAACTGTGGTAACGGAATTGAAGGTATGACTTTTATTGTGAAGGAAATACGGCTATCGGACAAGGACATACCCGTATTGATCCACGCCAATGCAGGCATGCCTGTATATCATGAAGGGAAAACCGTTTTCCCTGAAACTCCTGAACAAATGGCCGCATTTGTGCCTTCACTTGTCAAGGCAGGAGCAAATATAATAGGAGGATGTTGTGGAACAACACCTCAACATATCCTCAGAATTTCGGAGACTATAAAGAACTTATAGGTCTGTAATTAAAATAATATCCTTTATGACAACCGGCTTTTAAGAAAAACCGTTACAATGCTTAAGCACTTTTTTTCCGGATAATGACGCACTTCGTCTGAAAGATCGCTCCGATTGTTATCGGAGCTAATTACGACCATCGTTTTTCAGCCTGCCTGACCGGCAGACAGGTTCGCTATTGCTCCTGAAAACCGGTCCTCATTAAATTTTGCATGCCTGCTCAACCTCAACAATGGTTTTGGGGATCGGGTCACCCAGTACATGATGACCGGTCGACGTTACAAGCACATCATCTTCAATTCTGATTCCGCCAAAATCAAGGTATGGCTTTAATTTATCATACCGGATAAACTCGGTAAATTTTTTCTCTGCTTCCCATTTTTCTATCAGGGGTGGAATGAAATATATGCCAGGCTCAACGGTTATCACAAAACCGGGTTCAAGCTTTCGGGCCATACGAAGATAAGCCAGTCCGAATTGTCCACTGCGCTGAACATCAACGTCATATCCTACATAATCTTCACCCAGATCTTCCATATCATGCACATCAAGCCCCATCATATGACCTAACCCGTGAGGGAAGAAAAGTGCGTGTGCCCCAACCGATACAATATCAGCCACATTACCCTTTAACAGTCCAAGAGATTTCAGACCTTCAGTTATTATGGCAGCTGCATTCATATGGATATCGCGGTAAGGTATACCCGGTTGAATACCCGAGATTGCTTCTGTTTCTGCTTTTAAAACAATGCTGTAAATATCTGTCTGGCGTGATGTAAACCTGCCTCCCACCGGTATGGTTCTTGTAATATCTGTAGCATAATGCAATCTGCTTTCAGCGCCGGCATCAATAATAAGCAACTGATTTTCTTTCATCCGGTTCCCATGATAATGATTGTGTAAAATTTCACCATTAACAGAACAAATAATCGGATAAGCCATGCTATACCCCTGTTTTAATGCCATGCCTTCAATCATACCGGAAATTTCATATTCAAACACTTCAGGTTTCGCCATTTTCATAGCATTCAAATACATAGGCCTGGTGACAGCATTCAACGTTGATTCAATCTCCTGAATTTCGTTATCATCTTTAACAGACCGCTGGGACACAACAGCCCTGATCAATTCTTCCGAAGTACTATCTTCTCTTTTACCGTTACCGGTTTCCATCAGAAATGCAATTTGTGCTTTTCTGTCTTCCCTGTATGGCGGGAGATAATGAATCTTCCTGTTTTTGGCCATAGCCTTACATAAATCACCCGCCAGTTTTTCCATTGGCCTTACAACTTCAATGCCGACATTCTCTGCTTTCTTGCTCATAGATTCCTGATATCCCATCCAGATAATATCTTCAACCCCCAGATCATCACCATAAAGAATCTGCTCGCCCGATTGTGTGTCTAAAAGTACGGCAAGGTCAGGCTCATCATGACCGGCATAATAGAGAAAATTGCTATCCTGACGGAAAGGATAAGTGTTTGCGGAATAATTCATAGCAGATTCCTTATTACCGAATAAAAGGATCAATCCGTTCCCGACCTTTTGCATCAGATTTTTACGGCGTTGTGTATAGACTTCAGCAGTATGCATAATAATTTGTTTAATGGTTTATTTCGTTTTAAAATTAAGATCATTTCATGACCTAAACCAAAAGTTTTATCAATATTTGTCTTTATCAGCAAAATCAGGTACGAATGCCTTGTCTTTATATTGATTTTTCATACCTTCGTATATATCCAGTTAAAACACAGATGCCATACCGTCGGTTACCCAACACAGATGTGGCCAGACTCAGAGCTCTCAGGATTGCTTTTGAGAAAGGCAAGGAATTACCGCCTTTTGATCTTGCCTATACTCAAAGCACACTTCAAAGAATACAGTCGTTTCTGCCAACCTTTGAAAAAATCCTGATGGAAACCCGCCAGGCTTATAATCTTCAGGTTGAAAAAAGCAAAGATTTCGGAAAAGTACTGCGAAAGGCAAGATTGTATATTTCTCATTTTATCCAGGTCGTCAACATGGCCATAGCACGGGGTGATCTGCCGGCTGCTGAAAGGAATTTTTTCAGTCTCTCAAGTGATCAGAAGAATGTCCCGCTTTTTAATACTGAAGCTGAACTGATTAACTGGGGAGAAAAGCTGATTTCAGGAGAAAATATGAGAATATCCAAAGGGCGCACACCCATAACAAATCCTACCATTGCCGTTGTAAAAGTTTGGTACGAAAAGTTCATGGATACTTATAAATATCAGAAAATCCTTCAGAAAAACCATGCCAGGGCTCAGGAAAAACTCAACGTATTAAAGAAGGAAGCAGATGAGATCATTTTAGCCATTTGGAATGAAGTAGAACATTATTATTCTTCTCTTTCAGAGGATAAAAAACGTGAAAATGCAAAGCTTTATGGTTTGGTTTATGTTTTGCGCAAAGCGGAAAAGAAAAAACTTGAAATGCTGGTCCAATCAGCTAACGGAGAGACGGCGTGATTTTTCATGATAAAACAACAGGTATGACAGCATAATGCCGCCCGCAAGGCTTAACCACAACCATATATCCGCATTGGTACCCAATTCGTCAAGACCTGAGGCATCATTAACCGGATGCCTGAAAAAGTAGTATCCCACAATAATTATATTATTTGTAAAATGAGCCAGCATTGGTATCCATATTGATGTGGTCCATACAAAAAGATAGCCAAACAACATCCCCAACAACAGGCGTGGTAAGAACCCGTAAAATTCAAAATGAAAAAAACTGAACAACAGGGAAGAAATAATTATTCCCCAATGGATGTTACGTGTCCAGGTTATGAACAAACGCTGAAAAATTCCACGAAAAAGCAGTTCTTCACCAACAGCAGGTAAAACTGCCATAACAATAATATTGACAATAAAATCTGACACCGACTTAGTATCCAGAAAGAGATTTGTAAGCCGACCATAATTATCCCGTAACGCACCTATCTCTTCTTCCAGTTTGTTTAACGATTGCGGCAGGTCAAGCCGGCTGTTCAGACCGGCAATATAGTTAACAGCCGGGATCCAGATCACCATAATGAAGACAACGAGCACAACACTGAAAAAAGAAGGCCTGGTATCCATCTTTAAATAAGAAATTACACCTGAGCCGAAAAAGAAAGATGCAATAAATGACGGACAAACAAAAAGGCCGATGGTCTGTATTATTTGCAGAAGCTTTAAGGCAGCAACATTCGAAGCTTCGGGATTATCCAGAACAGCCATGACCTCAGTCAGGGAAAGGTTATATGACATCATGACAACAAGCAAACCAATGATGCCGGTAAAGAGAAAAAAAACAAATATCAGAAACAGTACAAATATCAACTTGTACCACGGTGGGGAACTCATAATAAAATCCCTGTATTGCGTTAAATAACGACTCATACATTGTGATATAATAATTCCGTATCTGTCTTTTACGGCTTAAAGCTGCTGCATTATAAGCGGCAAAAGTAAGGTATTTTCATCACTCGCCCAAGTTGTGCTCTGATATCTTTAAAAGGGTATAATTTAGTATTTTTGCTTCCTAAAAAAAAATTCTGACTGCAATCGGCAACATAATACTGCGTGAAAAGCCTCTTTTTCTCGCCCCCATGGAGGATGTTACTGATCCGAGTTTCCGGTTTATCTGCAAGCAATTCGGAGCTGATGTTATGTATACAGAGTTTATTGCTTCGGAAGGGCTGATCCGTGATGCATCCAAAAGCATAAAGAAACTCGATATCTTTGATTATGAGCGGCCTATTGGTATCCAGATATACGGACATCAAATGGATAGTATGGTAGAAGCCGCAAGAATTGCGGAAGCGGCCAAACCTGATCTGATCGATCTTAATTTCGGCTGCCCGGTAAGGAAAATTGCCACCCGCGGTGCCGGGGCAGGGATGTTGTGTAATGTACCTCTCATGACAGCACTGACCAGTGCCGTTGTCAGAACAGTCAAATTACCCGTCACTGTAAAAACCCGCCTTGGCTGGGATGAATGCAATAAAAATATTGTTGATATTGCTGAAAAACTTCAGGATACCGGTATTAAAGCCATCACCATTCACGGCCGCACCAGGGCCCAGCTTTATAAAGGTTCTGCTGACTGGACGCTGATCGGGGAAGTTAAAAAAAATCCCCGGATGAAAATTCCTGTGATCGGAAATGGCGATATTATTTCTCCCAAAAGCGCAGAAATAGCTTTTAACCGTTATGGCGTAGACGGGATTATGATCGGACGCGGCGCTGTCGGCCATCCATGGATATTCAGGGAAATTAAACATTACCTTGAAACCGGAGAGCTTTTGCCCGATCTTACCATTGCAGAAAAAGTGTCACTCGCTAAAATCCAGCTTCAAAAATCCATTGAATGGAAAGGCATCCCGGTAGGGATATACGAAATGAGGCGTCATCTCAGCAATTACTTTAAAGGTCTGCCCGATTTCAAGGAAACCAGGTTAAGACTGGTTACCAGTCTTGACCCATCAGAGATAAATTCAATACTGGAGTGTATTATTGATAAATACCATTAATTTTGCCCAAAATTTAGCCCGAGATGTTCAAAGAAGATGATTTTGAAGACATACGCCCATACAATGATGATGAGATCAATCCGGCTCTTAAAAGAATAATTTCAGAACCTTTATTTGAGAAAATTCTGGATTTTTTATTCTCGGACCAGGATAAAGATGTGATCAGGCATAAGCTTGCCGAGACATATACGGCAGCCGATTTTCAACGCAATTTCATGCATCCCCTGGTGTATTCTGTTATTGAAAAAACATCTGACGGACTTACTTCCGATGGTTTCGAGCAACTTACACCGGGAACGCCTTATCTTTTTGTTGGCAACCACCGCGATATTGTTCTTGATTCAGCCATTCTTCAGGTACTCCTGGTTGATCACAATCACACCACATCTGAAATCACTTTTGGCAGTAACCTGATGATCAATCAGTTTATCATTGATCTGGGAAAAGTAAACCGGATGTTTAAAGTTATACGCGGTGGCAACAAGATGGAGCTGATGCGCAATTCTCAAAGACTGTCGGCTTATATCCGTCATACCATAAAAAATAATAAAACATCAGCCTGGATTGCCCAACGATCAGGCCGGACAAAAGACGGGAATGACAAAACAGAACCGGGATTGCTAAAAATGTTCAATATGAGTGGTGATAAAAGCTTTCACGATTCTTTCGCCGAACTGAATATAGTTCCCCTCGTAATCTCTTATGAATACGAACCCTGTTGTGCTCTTAAAATAAAAGAACTTATTGCTTCACTTGATGGGACATATCAAAAAACACAGGATGAGGACCTGAAGAGCATCATTACCGGCATAACCCAGGCCAAAGGCAAAATTCACATGTCGATTGGCAAACCTGTCAATCATTTTTTAAAAGACATCAATCCGGCAGATACTGTCAACAACAAAATAAGCCGGCTTGCAGAATTGATCGATGCCGAAGTATACAGGCATTATAAACTGTGGCCATCCAATTATATTGCTTGTGATATGGCTTTTAATTCAGATGAATACAGTAATCAATACACCGCAAAAGACAAGGAATTATTTTTGCAGTACATGGAAAATGAAATCAGGGGAATTGCAGGTGACAGGAAAATGATCGAAGACCTTTTCCTGAAAACATATGCAAATCCCCTGATTAATATCAGCCGCTTAAAATAACGGCTTCAATGACATAAACCTGAAAACCTGATCTTATTTGATTTGTTTCAGTATATAGCCGGCCAGCGATTTGCCCAGTTTGGCATATGATTCTTCAATGCGGTAACCGGTGTCAAAATCATAGCCGAAAGCATCCTGCCCCGGACAGTTGTCTGCTGTAAGAGAAGCTTTTTCTTCACCGGTGGAAATATCTTTAAAGGTAACGACCACATCAATATAGGCCGGTTTTCTCATAACACCCACATTAAATCCGGGTTCTGTAAATATGGTATGAACATTCATCTCATATTGTGCATCAGTCACGTCCCTGTTTCCAACCAGTCCGGCTTTCTCCATATATTTGTTGAACAGCGTTTCAAACTTGGGTTCATAACGGGTTTCCCTGTCTGACACCCAGGATTCTGCCCATGTATCACCTTTCCCGGCTTCCTTTTCATTGTATTCAGTTTTCTTTTTTTCAATATAGTCTTCTTCTTTGTCAAACTTCCCTACAGCCATATCACTGTAGTCAAATGTTACCAGCAGGGATTTCTGTCCTTTAAGAAAGTCCAGCGATCCTTTCTGCATCTTGATCTTTTGTGCGTTCAGGCATAATCCTGCAGCGAATACCTGAATTACAATGAAAACTAAAAGTTTTTTCATGGTTTTAAATTTAAATTATTCGTTAATCGTAATAGTTAAATCAATGTCGTTAAGTTAAGTTTTTTTGTCCTCTCCCTGAACCCTCTCCGGGAGAAGCACATAATTCGGTCTTAACTTAACAACATTCAAAGATAAATATAAAAAAATAGCATTAATATAAACACTGGTATGCGTTAAAATAATGAACTCTTTTGAAAAAAAAATGATTCTGATTATCTTCGTCTGAAAGACAAAGCCTGAATCACCTGCAAAATGAAAAAAATCCTTGTTCTGTTTATTTTATTTTCATCACTAATCAATTATAGTGTTACCGGGCAGCAACACCTTCAGCGCCGGTATGAAACTTTTCTTGAAGAGTATACGCGCATGAAAACCAGGGGCATTGTTTCATTGAGTATCGGTGGTGTTGCCCTCGTTTCAGGCACTATTCTCACTGTTGACGGAATACATCGTCTTAACAATATTGCAGATGACGGATCCTCTGAGGCTTATGATAAGCAAATGGAGGCTTCTCTTGAAGTTATTGGCGGACTGATTTGTGGTCTTATTGGTGTTCCACTCACATCGGTTGGTATTGTACACACTATTCTGGGCTCACGTAAAAGCAATGAATACAAAGAAAAATTGCAAAACCTTTCCCTGGGTGCCGTCTGTACTCCCCGGGTTAAGGGGCTGTCATTGGTGTACCGGTTTTGATCCTGTCAAAACCAGATATTGGTATTAAAATCATCTGTTTGCTTTTAAGCCCTTCTTCTGAGAATGAAGAAAAGATTGGACGTAAACCTGGAATTATCGACCACCGCCATATTCATGTTATGGGTTTCCGCTATTTCAGCAATTCTTTTTCCTGAAAAGAAATGGAGCCTTTTGTTCAATACCTTGTTGTAACCAAAACGGGTTGAGAAGAATTCTGTATACCGGGTTCCAAGATGCCTTTTTTGCAGATCTTTATCAGCATCCCGGATGATGATGAATCCGTCCGGATTCAGATTATTAATGCATTGAATCAACAATTGTTCCTGTTTATCTTCCGGTATATAATGCAATACATCACTCAGCAGAAAAACATCAGTACCGGTAAACGGATAGGTTAAAACATCGCCTGTCACAAAGCTGATCCTGTCGTTTTTTGAAATGCAGTTATTCGCCAGCTCAATTTTATCAGGGTCATAATCAATGCCCAGAATTCTTCTTTTTTCTGAAGTAAAACAAAGCATATAGGCAATATGTCCGTACCCGCATCCGATATCGACAATATTGGCATCGCGCGGAACAAGACCATGAATAAAGGTATAATTCTTTTCCAGTGACAATTTGATTCTTGTATACCATTCCAGCACCGGCCCCTTGAATATGTAATTACGGATGAGTTTTTTCCTGAAATAAGCAGGCGTTTCCAACTCAACCTTCATCTTTTCAAATTCATTTCTGAAAAATTTAAGAATGGTTTTCGTACGTTCATGATAATTCTTGCCAAAGCTATCATCCTGGACTTTTATCCTTGGAAAAGCTTTCAGTGTTATCCGGCCGCCTTTCAGATGATTCTCACCCTTGTTCATGCAATCGCCTGACCCATGAATAATGACCGGGGTGATGTCGAGACTCAGCTTTTCGGCCAGTAAAAAAGCTCCTTTGTGAAACCGCCTGATGCGTGAGTCGGGAGAACGTGTCCCCTCAGGAAAAATCAGGATGGAATATCCGTCTTCCACTTTTTTCTTCAGTTTTTCAATCAGGTTCTCATAACCTCCGGTTACCGGATAAAAATCAAGATACCTGATCACCAATGCATAAACCGGATTATTCCAGACCCAACTGGTTGTCAGAACAATAATTTTAGGACTCAGCATCAACAGTAAAGGCAGGTCGAGATGTGACTGGTGATTGGCAATGATCACCGACGGCGTGGTAAAATCCAGGTGATTGGCACTGATGATTTTCCTTTTGATATTGGCCATTGCAGTTAAAGGAATTCTCAGGCTATACATCATAAGGTAATGCATGATGCGCTTTTTTGTTTTTCCGGGCATTGGCAATAGATATACAAGAAAAAGCATGAGGTTCATAAAAATGCTCAGCACAAGACCGGCAGAAAGCACTATTAAAGTGAATATTATATCTGTAAGTGTTAAGGGTAATCTACGGTTCCTCCCCTTTTTACTCACCAGCCAGTAAAAAATGAGAGGCTCGAAGGCATATGAAATCAGCACCACCGAAAGCAGGCCGATAATCGAAATAAGGGCAATGGAATGTAACGACGGATGTTTTGCCAGAATGAGGACACCTGTCCCTGACAAGGATATCATCACAGAAATTAAAATACAGGTTTTGTAGGAAAGCAGGTTTTTATTATCGCTTTTATAGCCCTGAACAAGACCCTGCATGATATAAATACTGTAATCGATACCAAGACCTGTGATAAAAGAAGAAATAATAATATTGAAAATATTGAATTTTATGCCGGCCATACCCATTATACCCAATGTCCACACCCAACTCAGAAAAATTGGTATGAAAGTGATGAAGCCCAGTTCAAACCTGCCGAAAGCAATGATGAGAATGATGAGGATAAGCGATAAACTGACATTGGCAATAAAATTGAAATCCTGGCTCAATGAATCAACCATACCTGAAAGAATTGATTTTCTGTCCATAACATAAATGCCATCCAGTCTGCTAATGTCATTTACAACCTCTGCCTTATTCTGATCATCTACCTTAATAACTGAAACAACGGTTGACAACTCAGCAGAAGCATTTATATTATCCGCATAAAAATAGGTTTGCAGTTTTTTAATGTCAGTACTGTCAATGAGTGAATAATTCTTATCTATAAGGTTATAAAATTCAATGAAGGATGATGTTTTAAAACCAATATCTGTGGCCGCCTTCTTAAAATCCTCAATAAAATCATGTTTTCTTTCAAATGTCCACCAGGCATTCCACCGTTCAATACGCTGTTGCTGAAGAGAATCAGAATATAATATCGTTCCCGGCGAACTGAAATTTCTTACTTTTTTCTGCTGAAGGAAACAGTTACCCTTTTCCAACAGTCGTTCATTGTTTCTGAGCGCCTCCTGCATATCTTCACCATATGCAACAACATAAATGGAATTTAGTTTTAAGTTATTGATACGGTTAAGTTTTTCCTCTGTTTGAGCCAGTTCTTCTGATATATAATTCATTTTCATCATATCACTTTCAAAACCGACATTGTCAACAAATATGAGGGATACTATTGTTACAACAACCATAAAAAGCAGAAGAAGTCTTTTCTTATGAAATTCATAATGTGTTATCTTATCCAGTACACGTTCAAGGTAATTTTTTTCTTCAGTCTTGTCTTCCTTTCCTCTCGTCATATCGAGTATATGCGGCATAACGACCATGGTAAAAAACGAAGCCGTAATAACACTGATGGCAGCCAGCATGCCAAGCTCATGCAAAGATTCTGACGATACAAACACCAGACTGATAAATTCGAAGGCCGTTGCAAAACCACAGACAATAATAGGGAAAGACACATCTTTTATGGTGTCGGTAATGGAATGCCTGTGTTTGTAATGTGTGGTTATGTGCAGGGCATAATCAACCGTGATGGCCAGGATTACGGTTCCAATGCTGAGGGATATGACGGAAATTTTAGCCTGAATCAGGTAAATAACAGCCAGGGCAACCAGTCCTCCGAAAACTGCCGGCAGGAAAATAAAAGGGAATAAACGCTTTTTGCGTATAGAAAAGCTGATGATAAGAAGAAGCAGTGTAATGGTGATGGATAATGTAAGCCTGATGTCCTTTTTCAGCCGCTCTGCATTGCCCACTGCTACAACTGCTGAACCAAAATAGTCAATATTGATTTTATTTCCGCCATTCCTGATGATAGTCTTAACTGCCTTATCAAGTTGTTTTACAAAAACCGAATTCTGGGAAGTGGCACTTGAAGGATATACCGTTGTTAAAAAAAGCAGGAGGTGACGCTTGCCTTTTGAAAAAACACAACCATCAATGATCACATAATTATCATCATTCTGAAAGGCAGCCAGTTTCTTCAGGGCAATTCCGCTTATCCCAACCGGATCACGCACGATCATTTTTTTCATGGCAAAACTCGCCGGTGAAAGCAGTGTATTGTAACTGTTTTCAAGTGTTTCGTTAATTCTTTGCGGGGCAGTCAGGCTATCCAGCGTTAAATAATCCTTTTCTTCCAAAAAAAGAGGTAAATTCCGGTAAAAAATATCAGTAACATCCTCCATCACATTATCAGCCACGCTGAAAGTAATACCTTTTATATAAGGCTGAAAAGCAGAACTTTGCAGCGTGTCGGCCAGATATTCTGCTTGCCGGATCAGTTCTTCGGGATCAGGGGCCAGTGTGGAATCAGCCAGTGAAACCATAACGATGATCTTGTCAAGAAACGTCGACTGCTCAATAATCCTTGTGATATCAGCTTTTTTATCAAATCCTGTGATCATCTTGGTGATATCCTCTTCAAATCTGATCCTTGATGCAAGAAAAAGGGCAACGAGACCGGTCACCAGGATGACGGCAAAAAAGATCAGCCGCTTATTCCTGAAAAAGTCATAGAGTAACAGAAAAAACTTTTCCATAATCTTTCAGCTTACCACACGTTTTTTCCTGACAAGCTTCAGGACAATAAATGAAATGAATCCGGCCATTATGGCCAGAATACAGGCAAAAACAATACTCCCCACAACATACTGAAGCAGGCTATTTTCAAATGATTTGATGGACAAGTCACTGGTGAACTTTATCCGGCTTCCTGTATCCAATACAATACCCCCTGTAACATAACTGGCATAAAGGATAAAAGGGATCATCGGCGGAATGCTGATATTAGCCGCAACACTGACAACGAACTTGCTCAGTTTAAAAACATGGGCCAGAGCCAGGGCCGTTATCAGCTGAAATCCCCAAATGGGAACAATGCCCATAAATATGCCCAGTGTAATAGCCAGCGCTATATCCATATTGGTATCATCAGACAACAGTATATGTTTATTGACAAATGCCCTGATATTCTCTTTTTTTAAAAATCTCAGGAAATAAAATGGCTTAATATAAAGCAAGGTTATTACGACCAGTATAATATTCAGCAGACTGATCCTGGCAAAGTCGGTTAAAGGTCTGAAATGGCTGATCCTTTCCTGTTTTGGGGGATAAAAAACCTTCACGGGAACACTCACAATATTAATCCCTTTCCAGGCCGCACGGACAAGTATCTCAAGTTCAAATTCATACTTGTTTGTAAAGAACTTCATCCCCTTTATTTGATTTAACGGATATAATCTGAATCCTGTTTGTGTATCCGTCAGTCTTATCCCTGTAAGAAACCTGTACCAGAAATTGGAAAACCGGTTTGCGAACCGGCTCCCTTTTGATATTTTTTCCGGCACAAGGTTACGCGCACCGACAATCAAAGTATCAGGCTCTTCAATAATTCTTTTAACAAAGATCCTTATGTCGGCAGCATAATGCTGCCCGTCAGAATCCATGGTTATGGCATAATCAAAACCTTCCTCTGTCGCCAGTTCAAATCCTTTTCGGATGGCATATCCCTTGCCTCTGTTTGGATTATAAGATACTGTTCTGAGAAAATCAAATTTTTCTAATACCTGGGCAGTATTATCCGATGAGCCGTCATTAACAACGATGATGTCTTTTGTGATCAGAGAAACATCTGACAGAACCCTTTCAAGTGTTGTATCATTATTATAAGTCGGAATAATCACACAGTATTTCATGCCCGCCTTTGCTTCTGTTTTATAAAAAATCAACCGAAATACTGAAAAAGCATGTCCTTTCGTCCCCGTTTACCGGTGAGCTATGGGTTTGTGAAATGACAGGTTAACACCGATCTGTCCGCCGGTATAGTTTAAATCAAATCTGTCGAATTGTTCGGTGCCAATATATGTTCCCTGGGTTTCAGGGCCTTTGGCATTGGCCAGGTTAAAAGCTAAATAAGGCTGAACACTAATGCCGTTGAACTGAAGGCAGTATCCCAAATTCACCCTGAAACCAATTTTATTGCGTGTAATGTCTTCAAATTTCATGAAATGATATTGAGCTCCTCCTCCCAGGAAAAGAGCGTGACGCCCTGTTCCGGTAGGAACATAAAAATTCACAAGCAATCCGGGGGAAATACGCCTGAAATTATAAAAATGATTGGTTCCGTTGGTGATGATGATCCATTTCGGGCCAAGAGCGTACTCGAGTATGGCTGTAATATCAATCCATTTTATTTTATAGGTCAGAGAGGCGTTTAAGGCTTCATACATGTAAATGTCAGTATTACCATAACTCGTTATGATATTGCTTGGTAAATCTGCCTCAATATATTCGTTCACATCTTCAGGATAAAAGACACCAATACCAATGCCTAAACCGGGATAAAAACCGTTTGTTTTGGTGAATGTGTATTGTGCCTGAAGAAGCTGCGCTGAAATGATAAAAGTCATTATACTTAAGGTTGTTCCAAATCTTAATAAACGACAGGATTTCATTTTACTTGGTTTTGTATTCATTTTATTTATAAATTAATCAGGTAAGTATTGAAGTGATTTTTAGAATTGTTGACAGGATAACTCATTCATGTAAACCAGTAAGGTAAAAATGTTAACATATCCATAATTGATAAGTCCTGCAAGTTAACAAAATAATTTAACCCCGAAAATATAAGGTTATTATCAAAACCTTTAGCATAATACTATGTTTTTTATTATTTTGCACCAATTTTTTAAAACCTTTCTTATTAACATTTGTTTTTCTCTATTATTTAATTTAAAAAATGCTCAATTTAGGGGAACGCTTTATTACCGCGGAAGATTTTCAGCATGTTCTATACGGCGATGAAAAAATCAGAATTCCTGAATCGGTTACAAAAAGAGTTATTCATAATTTCAATTTTCTTCAATCGTTTCATCAGGATAAGATAATTTATGGTATTAACACAGGTTTGGGTCCTATGGCACAATACAGGATTGATGATGCTGACCGTATCAGCCTTCAGTATAATGCCATAAGAAGCCATGCAGCCGGAATCGGTCAACCTGTTGATCCGCTTTACGTTCGTTCGGCGCTTGTTGTTTTGCTGAACAATTTTCTCCGGGGCCATTCAGGCATCCATCCGGAAGTGACTGAATTAATAAAAGAACTGATCAACAGAAACATAACCCCTGTAGTCCCTGAACATGGCGGTGTTGGGGCCAGCGGTGACCTGGTACAGCTTGCTCATATAGCACTTGCCCTGATAGGTGAAGGCGATGTTTACCATAATGATACGCTCATGCTGTGCAGGGATGCTCTGACAAAAAACAACCTGAAACCAATTTCAGTCCATATACGTGAAGGTCTGTCACTGATAAACGGGACTTGTTTCATGACCGGTACCGGCATGGTCAACCTTATCCATGCCAAAAATCTTCTTTCCTGGACAATCCTGGCCTGTGCCATGATCAATGAAATTGTAAGATCTTTTGATGACAGTTTCTCCAAAGAACTCAACCAGGTAAAACTACACACCGGACAGAACACCATTGCTGAAATAATCAGAAAAATACTGTCAGACAGCAAGCTGATCCGGAAACGTGAAGATCACTTTTATAATCATAACCATGAAAATATATACATAATCGCTGATAAAGTACAGGAGTATTATTCCATACGCTGTGTACCCCAGATACTTGGTCCCATTTACGATACTTTAACCGGATCCGAAAAAATATTGCTGAACGAAGCCAATTCATCATGCGATAATCCCATGGTTGATGATGAAAACCAAAACATATACCATGGCGGTAATTTTCATGGTGATTATGTCTCTTTTGAAATGGACAAAGTAAAAATCGCCGTGGTTAAATTGTCATTGCTTCTGGAAAGGCAGATCAATTACCTCATGAACGATAAGCTTAATGGTAAACTTCCGCCCTTTGTCAACCTTGGCAAACTGGGTGTGAATTTTGGTATGCAGGGAGCCCAGTTCACAGCCACTTCCACCGTTGCTGAAAATCAATCGCTTGCCTATCCAAACTATCTTCACAGTATACCCAACAACAACGACAACCAGGATGTTGTGAGTATGGGCACCAATTCGGCTTTGCTGGCAAAAAAAGTTATTGAAAATACCTATCAGGTGCTTTCCATTGAATTTCTCAGTCTCGTTCAGGCTATTGATTATATGGGTATTGAAAACCGGTTGTCTTCGGTCACCAAAAGAACTTATACTGAAATCCGCAATATCGTTCCGAAATTTGAGGAAGATACTGTTAAATACTTGGAAATTAAAGCAATAAAAGAATACCTTTGCTCTAATTTTGTCAAAACCTGCAATTGATAAACGAATAGCTTTATTGATTATGAAACATGCATTAGTCACGGGAGGTTCAAGAGGCATAGGAAGGGCAATATCCATTAAGCTGGTTTCGCTGGGATATCATGTGCTTGTTAATTATAAGTCAAATGAAGAAGAAGCAAAGCAAACGCTGACAATGATTAAACAAGCCGGCGGCAGCGGTGAATTGATGAAATTTGATGTGACCATTCCCCGGCAGGTTGATGAAGCCATCAGCAAATGGAGTGAAGTTCATAAGGATGGTTATATTGAAGTGCTTGTTAATAATGCAGGAATCCGAAAAGATATCCTTTTGATGTGGATGGAGGACCATCACTGGAGGGATGTCATTGACACCAACCTGAACGGCTTTTTTTATGTGACACGTGCATTGCTTAAAAATATGCTTGTCAATAAATACGGCCGGATCGTGAATATTGTATCCTTGTCAGGATTAAAAGGATTGCCCGGACAGGTCAATTATTCAGCGGCCAAAGCAGCTGTTATAGGTGCGACAAAAGCGCTGGCGCAGGAGATCGGGAAGAAAAATGTCACGGTAAATGCTGTTGCTCCGGGATTTATCAGAACCGATATGACAAAGGATTTAAATGAGAATGAATTAAAAAGCCTGATTCCGCTTAACCGGTTCGGATTGCCCGAAGAAGTAGCTGAAGTGGTTTGCTTCCTGGCATCCGAAAAAGCATCATACATTACAGGTGAGGTCATATCGGTAAACGGCGGGCTCTACACATAATTTATAGTTTTCTTGGATCATGAAAAGGGTAGTCATTACAGGTATAGGGATCTATTCCTCAATCGGAAAGAATCTTGATGAAGTTAAAAACGCACTTTTTCAGGGCAAATCAAACATTGTTCTGGATCCTGAAAGAAAAGCCTATGGATATCAGTCAGGGTTAACCGGGAAACTTGAACGACCCCAGCTTAAAGGTGTCATTGATCGCCGGTCCCGTGTCTGTATGCCTGAACATGCTGAATATGCCTATATGGCTACTGTTGAAGCATTAAAATCAGCGAGTATTCCGCAAGACTTTTTTGACCGGCATGAAGTTGGGATCCTGTATGGAAATGACAGCAGTACACCAGCTGTTATTGAATGTGCTGACATCATACGTGAAAAAAGAGACACAACATTGGTGGGCTCAGGATCCGTTTTTCAGTCAATGAATTCATCAGTGACCATGAATTTATCAGTGATCTTTAAGCTGAAAGGTGTTAACTTCACCCTTAGCAGTGCATGTGCCAGCGGCTCTCATGCCATTGGCATGGGATATCTGATGATACGGCACGGTTATCAGGATATGATTATCTGTGGAGGATCACAGGAAGTCAATCTTTTTTGCGTAGGCAGCTTTGACGCACTCAATGCGTTTTCAAAACGGGAATCTGAACCTCAAAAAGCATCCAGGCCATTTGATAAGAACCGGGACGGCCTCGTGCCCAGCGGTGGTGCCGCTACCGTAATCCTCGAAGACCTCGAACACGCCCTTAAAAGAGGGGCTCCTGTTCTGGCTGAAGTGATAGGTTACGGATTTTCCTCCGATGGCGTACACATTTCAGTTCCCGATGTTGACGGCCCTGTCAGGGCTATTGCAATGGCACTGAAAGATGCAGAACTGGACCCCGGTAAAATTGACTATATTAACGCCCATGCCACATCAACATATGTTGGCGATCTGAATGAAGCAAAAGCCATTGATCAGCTTTTTGGCCGGCATAGACCACTGGTATCCTCAACCAAATCAATGACAGGACATGAAATGTGGATGGCCGGTGCAAGTGAAGTTGTATATTCTATTCTGATGATGCAGAATTCCTTCGTGGCCCCTAATATCAATTTCGAGGAACCTGATGAATTCAGCGCTAAACTGAATATAGCTGATAAAACCACACAAAAAGAGATTAACATCTTTCTGTCAAACTCATTTGGATTTGGAGGAACGAATTCATGTTTGATTATAAAAAAGTATCATTAACTTTGCAATTATTTTAGTATTATGAACAGGGAAGATATAACAAAAATCATTAATGGTTTTTTGGTTGAAGAATTTGAGATTGAAGAAGGTAAAATAGCGCCGGATGCTCATCTTAAAAACGACCTTGGTCTCGAAAGTCTCGACTTTGTGGATATTGCAGTAATAGTACAGAAGGAATTCGGCCTTACGCTGAAAGGTGAGGAAATGACCTCTATCAGAACCCTGGATCATTTGTATGATTACATCCAAAACTGCATTAGTAAGAAATAACCAGATGTGACTTCATGGAAGGGTAAAACAAGGGGCGGATTAACCGGATACAAAATCTTTATCAGCGTCCTGAAATTTTCAGGTCTTCCATTGGCTTATTTTTTATTGCGCTTCGTAGCTTTCTATTTTTTTGTCTTCTCACCAAAATCCTTTGTCCCAATTTTTTCCTTTTACAGGAAAAGGCTTTATTTTGGTTTTTTGCGGTCAATACTTTTTATATACCGCAATTATTTTGCTTTCGGGCAGGTGCTCCTGGATAAAGTGGCAGCCATGGCAGGCTTTCGGACAAATTTCTCTTTTACCTATGAAGGCGAGACATACCTCCGGGAAATGGTTGAAAATGGTCCAGGAGGATTGCTGATAAGCGCCCATATCGGCAATTTTGAAATGGCCGGTAACATGCTCGAGCGACTTAAAACCCCGGTCAATATTATTATGTTTGATGCCGAGCACGCCAGGATCAAAGATTACCTCTCATCTGTTACCAGCAGAAACTTCAACGTCATTGTGATAAAAGAAGACAATACCCATATCTATGAGATCAACAAGGCTTTCCGTGAAAAACAGATCATCTGTATTCATGGTGACCGTTTCTTACAGGGAAGCAAAACAATGACCATTGATTTCCTGGGCGGGAAAGCCCTTTTCCCCACAGGCCCTTTTTACCTGGCTATGAAGTATAATGTACCGGTATCATTTGTCTTTGCTATGAAAGAAGGAAAAAAGCATTATCATTTTTATGCTTCCCCTCCAAAATATTATCCACAGCAGGGTTTACAACAAAAAAGGGATCAGACCATCAAGACCATAATTAAAGATTATATTGACCTGATGGAAAAAACAATACGAAAATACCCGTCACAATGGTTTAATTATTACAATTTCTGGCAAACAAATGATCATGACAAGACAACAGCTTAACAGAGCAATATATTAACCCCGATAATATTATGAAGCCATCAGAATATGCCATTCTTGAACTGATACCCCAAAGACCGCCCTTTGTGATGATCGACCGGCTGGCTGAAGCCACTGAAAAATCAGCAAAAGGACAACTTTTCATTAAAGAAACCAATGTATTGTGTCATAACGGAAGTTTTCAGGAAGCAGGTCTGATGGAATGCATTGCCCAGACAGCTGCAGCCTTTACCGGATACCGTCAGCTTTGTGCAAATAAGGAAATTGCACTGGGTTATATCGGCGCCATTAAAAACCTTGTCATCCATTCTTTACCACCGGCAAATACAGAAATTCAATCAGAGATCATCGTCGACAACGAATTGCTGGGTTATACAATCGTTACGGGAAAAATCTTTCAGGATAAAACCCTGCTGGCCGAATGTGAGATGAGAATACTGCTGGACACGCCGTAGATTGTCTGAATTTGGATTATCAGGATTTGTGGATTTGCAGGATTGGCAAAGAACCACAGCTAAAGCCTGAGCATCACTTTCACTTTTGTTGTCATGCAGAATAAGGAAAATCGAATCTCGCTCCTGCCTGGCAGACAGGGAGTAACGGGGAAGCAAAAAAGTTACCCTTGCAGAATTCAGGGGGCTTCCAGATACTCACCCCTGAAACTGCAGAAAACTGTCGCTTCATGAAATACTTTTGCTTTACAGGACAACAGTTCGTCTTCTGTATCTTTCAGCCGCAGTTCTATATCGATTACCGGATTTGATTCAGGACTGATAAAGGCAATGTATTTAATGGTCCCGGCATTTTTCAGCATCAGGTTTTTCTTCAGATGATGTGACAACAATTCCTTCACAATCTGAATTGTGCAAACACCTGGTAAAATCGGATTTCCCGGAAAATGGCCCTTAAAAATCTCATGAGAAGAATTCAACTTTACCCGCATTATGAGTACTTGATTAACACTGTCTTCCTGTATGTTTTCTATAGCATACAGGTCATTCAGAAACTGCTGCTTATTTTTCATGAAGTGCTGTTATATGGATATCCAGTTTCAATTTATAGTGTGAAATCATCACAGAATCAATCAGATTATCTGTCATACCGTAAAACTGAAGGTTAACCTTTTTCCCTGTACACGAAGTCTGAATAATTGTATCCGCATTTGTTCTGTCTGCCCGCTTAAAATAATAACGGGCTCCCAACCCTGTTCTTTGCCTGAATATTATCCGGTCGTTCAGTGGATTTACATATGCCTTCATGTTTTTATCCTTATCAGGCCTATGATAGATCATCAATGCCAAATCATTTTTCAGGGTTCTGACAACGGATTTTTTGTTCAAAGCATCAAGGCAGTAATGCAGATTGTAATCACCATTCCTGAATAATTCCAGGTCAAAAATCTTAATGCCAAGCTCAGTGATAAAAAGTACCCTGTGGCTTTCATCCGAAACCGGCTTTATCACCATTAATCCGCTGAAATGGTTCCTGTAAAAATCAACATTGGCTTTGTATAAAACAGGATTATCTTCCCCCTGAAACCAGGGTGTAATTTCCACAGTCGTAAGGGCAGCTTCAGGCAATCGCTGAGTGTTGTTCAGCAAAGAGGCTGCACAACCGCCCAGCAAAAGAAGACAGAGGCTACTTAAAACTAAATTTTTCAAGAGGCACTTCAACATTCAATTGCTTGTTGATGAAATCTATTTTGGTGTAGTCGTCTCCTGATTCGACCATTTTCAGGCCCGAGACTGTAAGATCATTCTTATCAAAAAATATCTGTACCTCATTAAGCATTTCTTTCATTTTCTCAGCACGGGGTACCAGTTTAACAAAATACTGCCTGTTGTTTTCAAAATATGCAATAGCATAATCCTCGTCATTCTTAAGAAGTTCACCCTGGATACAGCCGCTGATAAACCGGTTCATTTCCTGGAACATCTTGTTTGACTGTATATCATACAGTTTTTGATTTTTCTCATCACGGGTAAACAATTGATTGTTGCTGATAATGATCAGGTATTGCGTTGGTTCGGTATATTCCCAACGGATATTGTTTTCTTTTTTGAAGAAGAATTGCCCTTTTGATATGATCTTTTCCGATAATACACTCAGGTTCTTTTCCTGGATAAAATCGCTGACGATGGTTTGTGTCGATTCAGACATGGTAACCAGCTTATTTTTAAAGCCTTCAATATCACCCATCGGCATAAAGGATGTCTGGGCTGAAACCCTGCAGGCCAATAAGGTTAACACAAAACAAAAGGTATATGTTGCTGACTTATTCATAGGCGTTAATGCTTAATAATTTGTCCAGTCGTTCAAAATGGTAATGCTTCTCCTTTGCAAAGTTGATGAATTTTTCCAAAACCGGAATAATGTGCAAGCCGGTGTCATGAAAAAGAATGATTTCAGCGCTTTTTGTATTTTTTACGAGCCGGTTATAAAGCTTTTGTTCATCTTTTATAACAGTATCCTTTGACTTCAGGGTCCACCCGATGATAGTGTAATTCGTCTTTCGCAATGCCCTGGCCAGTGTCGGATTTGTAACTCCGTAAGGAGGCCGGAACAATTTTATCTTTTTCTTTATAACACGTTGTATCAGCTTTTCTGTTTCAGTCAGTTCCTTCTTCATCCTTTTAGCAGAAAAAAGATCAAACATAAAATGATGGGAATAACTGTGTCCGCCAATAATATGGCCTTCATTATCCATACGTTCGAGCAATCCGGGATGTTTTAATATCTTCGATCCTATGCAGAAAAATGCAACCTGCAAATGGTGTTTCTTCAGCAAATCCAAAACCTGAGGCGTTACCTGATCATCAGGTCCGTCGTCGAAGGTTAATGCAATAACTTTCGCGGAAGAATCTGCCGAACAGATAACGTTCATGTAAAAGCCCGAACGAATGTTTACGGATCCATATGCCAGCAAGCCTGTTGTCACAATAATAATGCCACCATACCACCATATGCTTAAGGTGACAAAATAGTTAACAGCGGATATCAGGATAAGCATCAGAACGGCAGCAATGAGTATTTTATGATATTTCAGCATGTTGAAACTAAGAAAATCCCATGGTTCACGCTTCTGAGATGATTGTATATCAAAATGTTCTTCATTTTGCCAACAGGCTTGTCATCACATTTCAACACAACCGGCACTTGTTGTGTCTTGAGTATCATCGATGCCAGGTAAAGGGCAAAAGACGAAGAGGTATCGTATTCGCCGCACAGATGCTTATAATAACCGCAGGGTAACCGGCTGAAAAGAGTCCGTCCCAGATGATGGTAAACTTCATCCGCCACACGATCACCGTTCATGCCTGTTATTACAAAGTCAACATTGGCAATATCTCCAAGATGGGTACTGACAAAATCTTGTATTTTTCTTTCAGCTTCAGCATGACTGTCAGGTTTGTAAAAAGTACTTACGGCATTTATCTTTGCCAGGGATTTTTCACTTTTACTCTCACTGAGCAGGAAAAAGGCAACACCCTCCCCTGGTAAGCTGCCATCATCTTTATAATCCAACAGCCTGAGGTTATCAAGGGATTGTTTTTTCCACAAGCCAAGGCGGCTTGTGATGGTATATGAATGGTCGGTTAATTCATCCAGTCCGCCCACCAGGACATTCGATGCAGAATGCTCCTGTAAAAGCATAAGTCCGTCAAGCAAGGCATCTTCAAACGAAAAGCCCCGGTGCACAAAGGTGTTGTTGTAATTTTTACATTTCAGCATAAGCGCAATGGCAGCGGCAACGGTATTGTGTGTTGACTGGATAAAGGGTGTCGGGTTAAGCAGTTTTTCTTCATTAGCATACAACGAGCCGAGGAATTTCTCGGTGTCGGCAATGCAACCCAGACCGGTACCGGTCACTATTGCACCCGGATTATCAATGCCGGCATCACGCAGGCATTTCAAGGCAGCACAAACACCCATTTTGACAATGCGGCTCATGCGCCTTGATGCCATGGGATCCATAAAATCAATATAAGCAGGTTCAATGCATTTCAGATAATCTGCATGATGGTATGCCATGACCTCCTGCAGAAATCCTTCGCCGGTAAAAGTGTTTTGTGGTGATATGGCTCCAATGCTTTGTATATATGCCTTCATTTTAACTCCCCGAAAATATTAAGCTCGTGTTATTGCCTCCGAATCCGAAAGAATTCGACATCACATGCCTGACAGGCTTGTTGTATTGAAAATCTGTAACAGGAGAAAATGCCAGTTCAGTCATCTTTTGCCTGAAAAACAGGTTCGGATAGATCCATCGATTCCGTATCGCCATCACGCATAAAACAGCTTCAATGGCGCCGGCAGCACCAAGTGTATGGCCGGTAAAGGATTTGGTTGAACTGCACAAAGGCACGTTTTTATCAAATAGTCTTTCAATAGCTATCCCCTCAGACAGGTCATTGTTTTTAGTCCCGGTGCCATGCGCATTGATATAATCGATCCGGCCGGGTTCAAGTCCGGCAACATCAAGAGCCTTTTTCATCGACAGGTAGGCTCCTTCCCCTTCAGGTGAAGAAGCTGTCTGGTGAAAAGCATCACAGGCATTGCCATAACCGGTAATTTCACACAATACTTCTTTATGATCTTTCCTGACCGACCTTTCAGATTCAATCACCAAGAATCCTGCCCCCTCTCCCAGGGTCAGTCCGTTCCTTTCCTCGTCAAAAGGCTTGCAACCGTTTTTGTCCAGTATCATCAGGCTGTTAAATCCATTCAGGGTAAACAGGGTGAGGGCATCAGTACCACCAACAATTACCCGGTCGAGTATGCCGTTTTTGATCAGCCTCGAGCCAAGCAATATGGCATTTGCCGAAGATGAACATGCCGTGCTGATGGTTGCCAAGTAGTCCTTTATGCCCAAAGTGTCAGCAATCCTTTCAGTACTGTCACCGCAATCGTGCGTGATGATATCCCGCAGACGCCCCCTGGAATTATCGATGATGAACTTTTTAAAAAACCTTTCACTGCGATCCATGCCTCCTACTGTTGTAGCAGAGACCATTCCCGTTTTGTATGCCTTTATATCTTTTATGTCAGCCTGTAACAAAGCCTGACGGGCAGCTATGATACCCAGAAGCGTGGTACGGGAAAAAAATCCGGCTTGCTGAATACCGGCCATTTCCATCAGCTCTTTGTCAGTGGCCTTCACTTCAGCAACAGGTATTTCTTCTTTGTATACGGTATTTAAATGTGTAATCCTTCCAATACCACTGGCTGACAATTTCAGGGCTGAAGCAGTCTCCTCACAATCAAATCCAATGGCAGAAACAATACCAGTACCGGTTACAAAAACTCTTTCTGACACAATAAATATTTATTTAGAAATCAGGATTTTTTGTTGGCTGTAATAAATTCAGCCATCGAATTAACGGAATGCAATATCTTTTTACCTTCTTCGGCAGTATTGATCTTAAGTCCGTATTTCTTTTCGAGCAAAACAGTAAGTTCAAGTGCGTCGATTGAGTCAAGGCCCAGACCGTCAACGAAAAGAGGAGCCTTTTCGTCAATATCCGCCGGTTTCATCTCCGATAAATTCAAAGCCTCAATAATTTCTTCTTTCAGTTTCTGAATAAGCTGTTCCATTTTTATTTCTCTTTAGCAAAAATATGTTTAATTGTATCGGGTTCAAAAATAGTAATTCCGGCATCAGGTTTACCGGTTTTTTCGATTAAATAAACAGTTGAGTCATAATAGTCGCCTAATGTCTCAACCCATCCGGCAATACAACATTGAACAACATCCTGATAAAACAATTGATTAACATAGTTGAACAAAAACAACGGGTCGAATCTTTCCCGGACAAAAAAAGTGCCTTCACCTGTGAATTTATGACGGATGCATATTTCCCCGATAACAATATTGGGAAGGGTATAGACAAATACAGCAGGACTTGGGAAATAAGCTGAACGGTCAAGGATGGTCTGCTGATGATGCCTGTCATTATCCAGTGATGATGATGCATTCATTAAAATAATCCCCACTTCGTGACCTGCATATCGCTGTTGAATATTTCTGTCCATTAACAATAATTCAACAGAAAGAAAACCAAGTTTACACAGATTGTCCATCTTGTAAAACTTGGGATAACTGATGTCAAAATGCTGATATATGCCTGTAAAAAAATCGGAAAGGTCTGCACCGCAGCGCTCATACAGGGTTTCATCATCACCAATAACCGCATGATCACGTATCTGACAGTAATGGCTTATTATACAGCTCTTTTTCATATCTTATGCAGCAATAGTGCAACATTACAGCCACCAAATCCTGAAGCAATTTTAAGACAGTTTTTGATATCCTTTTTCATTGAATGGCCTGTAATGTTTATAGGGTGTGTAATACCTGGCTCGTTATATCCTTTGGTGCCGAACAAAACACCTGTATGCATTGAATAGAGACACATAACGGTTTCAATGATTCCTGCCGCACCCAGTGTGTGGCCCCAATAGCCCTTAAAGCTGTTCACAGGCACAGACTGTAATCCGGCCCTTGTAATCGCTATTGATTCCATTTCATCGTTATATGGTGTACCTGTGCCATGGGCAGAGATATAATCGACCTCAACGGGTGATTTCTTCAGCAGGCGGTTTATGGCTATGAATAATCCCTCACCGGTCCTCGACGGTCCGGAAATATGATTGGCATCATTGCTGGAGAAACCTTCACCAACAACAATGTTACCGGCCCGGTTGGAATTGAAAGGTGTTTTGGACAATACTACTGTTCCTGAACCTTCACCCAGTGACAGACCATCCCTGGACTTGTCAAAAGGGCGGCAAGGTCCATTGCTGAGAGATTGAAACGAATTAAAACCGGCAAGCACAAATTCCGACACAATATCCGTCCCGTTAATAACAACATTGTCAGACAAACCTGCACTGATCAGCCGGGCACCTGTGAGTATGGCCTGCACACCCGAAATACAGGCGTTTGAAATAACCAATGGCTCATTTCTGAATGTGAAAAAACGCTGTATCAACCGGGCCGCATTCCATAAATGAATTCTATCCTGTCCGAATTTATTTTCTTTCTCCTTTTCAAGGAGATCAATACTACCCTTTGTTGTTGACAGTATAAAGAGTGTTCCCGGGTCAGCAGGGTCAACATCAGACCTTGACAAAGCATCATGCAGAGAACAAATGGCCAGCTGTTCAAACCGGGTATATTGCACAGGATCGTCAATAACAGCAAATTTTTCAGCCAAAAGAGCAGTGTCGACCACAGATGCATAAAAGGGAGCCGGCGCTATACTGTTGTCCTCCTTCAACCTGATACCTGTCATTTCAGCAAGCATATTGTCTGCATTATGCTGTATTGAAAAACCAAGTGAAGTAATAATATTTTCAGCTGATATGAAAACCTCGGTCACGAAAAAGATGATATACAGTTAATACTAATTTTGATCACTCATTTTTTGCCATCTCTCCACAATTATCCTTTCGGATTTTTGAACATTGTTGTATTCTGCACCGTTTGATGTTCCCGCCATAAACCGTTTTGCTTTTTCCAGTCGATGAAAAATGGCGGAAAATCGAGAAGCAATTCACGGTTAAGGTTCAGGAATACCTGCAGGCTTGAACCGGTAGCAACAATTTCATGGGTCTTGTATTTGAAAAGGGTATAGTCATATTGAATTTTAGCTGCTTCACAATCAATGAATTTTGTTTCAACCAATGCTGTATCACCATATATCAGTGGTTTTTTATAATCACAGACAATTTTTACGATCGGAATAAGAATACCACGATTACGAAAATCCAGGTAATTGATACCATATTTGTTGCCAAACTCCTCACGACCATCTTCAAAATACTTAATATAATTACCATGCCAGACAACACCCATTGAGTCAACCTCGCTGAAACGAACCCTGATCAATGTTTTATTACTCAAACTCCTTTGCTTCATATTGGTATTTCCGGTTCTTTACTGACCTTATTTCACTACAAATAATTTCCATAAATAAAAATGCAAATCTGGTTTAAAAAAACCGATTATCAAAAAAAATCCTATACACCGACGGGGATTTAAACATCTCACCGGTGTATAGGCTAAAAAAACCCAGCGGAGTGTCCGGAACACGCTGAGGTACTCAGGTCCGATAATGCTGCTATACAAAGAAAATAGCAATCGCCCCATGGAGCAAGGCAAAGACACCTAAAGCAAGCCCAAGGTATTTATGTAATTTAAAGGATACTTTAATGACCTTAAGCCCGCCCAGAATCTGAATGGCAATCAGAATAAAATTGATGATTCCCAGAGGAAGAATTAATGAATACATGATGATTAAATTTAAAGTGCTTTTATGACAGCCTTTTCAATGCCGGTGCTGCCATGAAGATTGCAATTACCCTGGGCCTCTATTGTTAAATCGGCCGTTACCACAACTTTGTACTCCACAACAAAATCATCGTCAGGGGGCAGGTTGGCCTTGTCATATTGCCATTTTTTAACTTCTTCCCCGTTGATTTTCAATACAACCCAGTCGGTAAAATGAAACTTGCTGTTTCCTTTATGAGTGACTGATATTTTTATGGTCACTTCACTTCCCTTTTTAACTTCCGAAGGGGCCTTTATTTCCACACCCGTCTTATTGGCCATCAGACCAGCCGGAGCTAAAAAAAGAAATACTGTCAGAAGAAAAGCTGTTTTTTTCATATGATTATGATTTAAAAATAATGCGGATTTCATTATTGTTCCGGCCATAGCTTCATTACATTGTAAACTGTACTGGCCCAGAAATTGCGGAATCCTATACCGCCTGTTTTTCCTTTCATCCTTCTTGAGTCAATTATTTTTTTCGTTGCAATATCAAAAAAAGTGACATAATAACTCCCGAAATTTGTAGCCTTATTCAGGTTCTCTGCAATAAAGATAAGTCCTGTTCCGGAACCTTCGGGCGTTGTATACTTCTTTAGCACATCATTGATTTTTTCAGGATCCAGCTTGTATTCATTTGATATTACGAGTGTTGAAGGATCAATTTCAGCATTATTCTCAATGGCCTGGTCAATGCTGTTTGTTACATTAACTTTATCGAAGTATTCCCTGATATTGTATTTTTCAGGTTCCATAATGATAACCTTGTTAATTGCCGGCAGGTATTTGCTGACAATAACCTCCGGATCCTCAGGCACAAGGGTGAACTTAGCCATGGTGAAGTCAACGCCAAACCATATTATATCGTTAACGCTTTGTGCCTTTGCTTTGTTGAGTGACTTGTTGCTATCATCTGCCTTTATAACTTCCTGGGCCGGTGATATCGACGAAAAGCCAAAAACAATGAGTAGTAAGTACAGCATCATTTTCATTTTCATAACATTAATTTTTTAGTTTAGGTTATACTAAATTACGAAATTGTTTTCAAAGGCAGTATGGCAATAAAACATTATGATAAAACGATTTGTTCAAACAAAATCGATTCTGGGTATAAATGTTTTATAAAGGTAGTGCCATCATAATCAACGACACTGGCAGGACCTTCGGACTCTGTCAGGTCTTTCTCCCACTCTCCCAATCTCTCCCTCCCTCTATCTCTAAGTCTCTCAATCTCTCAGTCCCTTAAACCTCAACATCCAAACATCAGCGGTTACCGGTTACCGTGTACCTTCTTATCCCCTATACTGGCCCTATACTGGCGCAAGTGTCCGCTTGTGCCTTTGTCTCATCTCCTGTCAATAAGCTTAACCGGTTTACGGCTCATGCTGGGAAATTGAAGATTCGTAATATAATCAACAGATTCAAAAGACACAGCAGGAGCAACACGAAGTTTTGCCCTGAAATGGTCTTTTATGACCTTCTCAAAACTTTCGGAGTGATTTTCAGAGCCGATCCGGATCAGGATCTCATCTGTACCGATTGCATTGGTGTAAAGTTCCACAATCTAGTTCTTAACACCATCAATGTTTTCAAGAATGTCGTACAGGGCTGGCGGATACAATGTTGTCCCCTTGTATTTGATCATCTGGTTTTTCCTGCCGATGACGGGGCCAACCCGCATTGTGTTACGGCCACAATTGCAGGGTTCATAATGACCCTGGCAAATATCACCGGTTTTAAAGCGGAGTAAGGGCATGCCTTCTACACCCAGTGTGGTGATTGTCAGTTCGCCGGCTTCACCTTTTTCAACAGGATTATCATGATCATCAAGGAATTCAACAATGATCAGCTCCGGATGATGATGTCCCCCGATCCCGTATTGACATTCTGTAAAGGAAGTAGCCATTTCCGTTGAAGCATAGGTTGAATAACACTGTAATTCGGGCCAGCGTTCTTTGATTTTTTTCCCCAGTGTATTTAAGGAGAAATCCGTTTGCCGCAGGGCATCGCCGATACAGATGGCTTTGGTAACACCTGAAGCATGATGATCGATCCCGTTTCTTTCGGCATAGTCGATGATATTAAGTAAAAAAGAGGGCACAGCTATTAAAGCCGTTGGCGAGAAACGCTTAATACTCTCCCACTGCAGCTCAGGAATTCCGTTGCCTACGCGAACCATAGCCGCTTTTAACCGCCTGGAACCAAGAAAGTAGGCCAGTCCGGCCATAAAACGGCGATCAATGGTCGTCATAAGCTGAAAGATCTCATTGTGCGTGCATCCGGCACAGCGAAAACCCAGGTATTCATTGTAGGCAAGCCGGTCAAGATCATGATCCGTCATGGCAAAAGTCACCGGGTCACCCGATGTACCCGAGGTTGTGATATAATCAATAATCCTGTTCCGGTTTACACAAATGAAGTCCTCATTCTTTTTCTGAAGATCTTCTTTTCGTGTTGGTGGTATATGTTGCAGATCCTCCAGGTGCTTAATTTTTTCAATTTCAATATGATGTTTTTTAAAATGATGTTGATAAAACCTTGAATTCCGGTTAAGGTATTGAAGCATATCTTTAAGGGCCTTCTCCTGAAACAGCTTGATCTCGCTGATACTCTGTTTTTCAATTTCCGGTATTGGCATTGTGTATTTTTTTATATGTTTTTTCTGATAATTTTATTATTTCATTTCGCTTGTTCAATCCGGCTACCTCTTTTGACAAAGCTGCCTGATAATAATCATAAGCCCTGGCATAGTCTTTCATTTCATAAAAATAAGACCCGAGATAATAGTAAGGCAGATATAAATGAGGATTTGTTGTTAAATAAACCCGGAGGAATGAATCCGGCAACGCTGTCTTGTTTTTTTTACAAAACTTCAATTCCTCAGTCATTTGCAGGTATTTTTTATAATTTTGATATTCATCTGAAAAAAGAAAGGTATCAGCAGGAATTATCATTTCCTCAACACAGATTTCTTCACCGGTAATAATTTGTTCTTTATCCAATGAGAAAACACGTTTCAGATCATAGGCCACATACTTCCCAATCTGGTATGGGGAAGTGGAAACCCAGACCATTTGCTGCCCAGGTTTAAAAACAACAGAATGATGAGCTATTAACTGATTAACAGCCATTGGATTACCCATGCCAAGATCTACACCACCCTTACCGTACCTGTCGCGCAATATCGCCACAGCATCATTAACATCAATCCTTGTATCATTTT
This sequence comes from Bacteroidales bacterium, assembly GCA_016934055.1. Classification (GTDB taxonomy): domain Bacteria; phylum Bacteroidota; class Bacteroidia; order Bacteroidales; family UBA10428; genus UBA5072. Next base: position 95,540 of record JAFGTR010000136.1, read on the forward strand.
GTAACAACTCTTTCACACGATCATAGCGGTAACGGCTGTCGGAGCCCTTAATATTCGAAATATTGGCTTTTTCATGTGAGAATACTTTCCCCTGAAAATGGTTGGCACAGACAATGCAGTCAGCAGATACAGAGAACATATCTTCCTGATGCGGTGATTTTTCAATAATGGCCGATTTTCCGTCCTTCACCGACCCAATCAACAATGATTCTGAAACGAATAGCTTACGTTTCCCGGCAATAGTATAAGCTTCATCAAGGTTAGCAGCATACTGGAGTATTTCGCGGGCCAACAGTGTCACAGGGGTTGAAGCCTGACGGGGAACAGCAGATTTGGCCGCGTTAATGGTTACCGTCAGCCCTTTTTCATTCATGCCGGATACAACGCCGATCATATCTGCCCAGCTTACCATCATAAACCTGTATCCATCTGACGGATTATAGAAACATATGATTTTGTTTTCAGCAAATTTTTTCCCGGCATAAAAATCAAAATTACGGCCGACAAGCAGGGTTGAATCAGCACTTTTACTACCCCAGCATGCGAAAGATGTACACCCGACCATATTCAATCCCTGCAAAGCATGGCCTATATCATGAGCAGCATGATAATTCAATTGCCGCTGGTATCCCGATCCGATAAAGTCGAATTCATGAGAACACGAGAAAGAAGTCCCATAAATCTCAGTCCTGTATTCATCTGTAATATTTTTATCCAGATTCCGGTTAAACCAGGCCAGGAAATATTTCAGAAATTTCAGATAAGCCTGTGAAGGCACAAGTTCCTGTATCTGCTCAAAAAATGCAGATTCCTGGTAATATAACAGTTCTTTGGTCAGTTTGCCAAAAGCAACACCGCGTTCAAAAGATTCACCTTCAATGTACATTTCCCATAATCCGCTTTCACTTTTGCGCAGCCAGTTATTGCCAAGGGTGTAAAGATATTTCCCATGTTGCTCACGATTACTATCCAGTGAGGATAAATCCTGCACCTCAGGAGGGTGATCAACTGCAACCAGAATGAAATACAGCAAAAATGCAACAAGGCATAATACAAGGACTAATAATATTCTTTTTATGGTCTTTCTCCGTACAGCCATTTCATTATGCATTACGTAATTTAGTCAGCAGGTTTTCGGTGCCGATCAATTCTGCACAGGTCAAAACCGAACCGATGGTAACACCAATCACTCCGTGTATATTGATGTTTTGTCCTGTAAGCAGAAAATTGGGCACTTTTGTTCTGGGCATGATCATCGTTTTCAACGGATTGTTGAAATCTTTCATTAAACCGTAGATAGAACCTTTATATGTTCCCGTATAATCGCGGTATGTTAAAGGTGTTGAAGTATAATAGGCTGCTGTTTTACTTCGGATGCCGGGGAAATCCTTTTCAAGCAGGTCTAACAGTTTTTCAGCCTTTTGGTGTTTAAACGCTTTATAACTTTCACCTCTTCGTCCGACCACAGTTTTTTCCCAGGGTCTGACCTCATCCCAGTTCATATAAGTATTAATAATTATGGCATCGGTATATTTGTCACTTTTCGATGTGGGAGAAATATGCATCATGTAACCTTTTGGCCAGTTTTCTTGGGTATAATTGTCGCCGTCCCATATGTCATCTGTTTTAAAAACATAATAATTGCTGTTGATATATTCAAAGGCATTCTCTTTCATTGAAAGATACAGGGAAAATATCCCGAAAGTATCTTCCAGGCTATTAATTCTTTTATGATAAGCTGGTCTTAGCGGAGCGTTATCAAAAAGATCAAACATGGATTTCGGATGGATATTGGAAATAAAATATTTACCTTCAATTCTTTCCGAATTGTTAATTTCTACGGCTTTAAGCGACTGGTTATCAAACAGAAGTTTTGTAACCCTGGCATTCTTCATTATGGTACCCCCGTATTCAGTAATATAACCGGCCAGCAGATCACTGATCTGGGATCCGCCATCAACAAATCGATAAGCACTTTCGATATAAGAAGAATGTATGATCATGGGGATATAGAGCGGTGTTCTGTTTTTTACTCCTGCATACAACGGCGATGTCCCGAGCAACACATTTTTTAATGTCTTATTGGTTGTTATGGCGTCAAGATAGTCATTGATACCTACACTGTAATAATCGAGGTATCCGGTTTTTTGTCCCGAAAAATCGCGCATGTTATACAAATCAACCGAATTGCTGATTTCCTTTAATTTATGGATATATTGGCTGAGCGCTTCTTTTTCTTTAGGAAAACTGGAGAGCAGGGTTTCAACAAAGCGCTCATAACCCATGGCCAGTTTATATTCTCTTTCTCCGTACTGGATGATTTCATAACCATTTTCATCCATTCTCCTGAGATTCAATCTGCCGGAGAGCCTGAAATATCTGAAGAAATTATCCAATACCTGCCCTTTATCCATACTGCCTATATAATGCATACCTGTATCAAACAGGCTGTTATTTCTCTTGAATGTCTGTAAACACCCTCCAAGCTGAGGATTCTTTTCTGCCAGACAAACATTATAACCTTCCCGGCTGAGAATGTAGGCACATTGAAGTCCTCCCAATCCGCTCCCGATAATGACTACGTCGTATTTCATCTGATAATGAACTTAATGCAATTGTTATGCGCGCCTTATTTTGTTAATCAGGTAATTAATATCTATTATTTCACCGCATGTTATCACCGAACTGATTGTCACACCCAAAATTCCGTGAACGTTTGTGTTTTGTCCTGTAAGAAAAAGGTTGGGAATTTTAGTCCGCGGGAAAATGATCGATTCAAGAGGCCTGTTGCAGTCTTTCAGCACGCCATAAGCCGACCCTGACCTCGTGCCTGTATAATCGCGCCAGGTCAGTGGTGTTGAAGAATAAAAAGCTTCGACACAGCTTGTAATACCAGGGAATTGCTTTTCCATAGCCTTCAACAATATGCGCGCTTTTTCATTCTTGAAACGGACATAGTCTTCACCCCTTTTTCCCGTGAGTGTATCCTTCCATTGTTCAAGTTCATTATAATCCATATATGTAATAACTGAAGCACTCTCAGCATACTGATCTGATTTTGAAGTAGCCGTGGTCATTAACACATAATGCTGTGGCCACCTTGACTGGTCATAATTACCGGCAATCCATACATTATCCTGATTATAATGATAGAAATTATAGTTCATATAGGGAAATGTTTTCTTTTTAAAGACCAGATAAAGCGTAAACATGCCGATTGTATCTTCAAGATTCCTTATACGGTATGAAAAAACCTTCTGAATTTTTCGGGATTCAGTCATATGCAAAAGCTGCTCAGGATGTGTATTGGAAATGAAATATTTCCCATCTATCCGTTCACCATTTGATAATGTCACTGACTGTATAATGTCATTAACTGAAACAAAACGTTCTGCCCTTGCATTTTTATAGATTGTTCCGCCGTTCTGCAAAATATTATCTGCCAGCATGTTCACCAGCTGATGGCTGCCGTCAGGAATTCTCCATGCACTTTCAATAAATGAATGGCTGATAAGGGCATGAATCAGGAGGGGTGTCTTATTTTCATGACCGGCATACAATAGATTATTACCGGCAACGACATTTTGTAATCTGGTATCTGAAATCACTGACCGGATAAAACCGGCAGCACTGATACCTATAGACTTGTTCACAAAAACATTATCGTGTCTGTTCGAAAACGTATATAACGATATCGACATGCAAATGTTGCGAATCGTATCGAGATAATTATCAAGGGCTTCTTTCTCATGAGGGAAATGCTGTACCAGTTCATCCCGGAAATTGTCATGACCCATAGCCAGCTTGTACCGGCCATCATCAAAACTGATCACATCAAAACCATTTTCATCAAGTTTCTTAAGTGGCAGCTTTGGATACAATCCGAAATAGCGAAAATACTGGTTAAGGACCTGTCCGTCATCAAGACTTTCGGTATAGTTTAAACCGGTGTTGAAAACACAGGCCTTTCGTCCGAAAGTCTGCAGTGATCCCCCCAGTTTATTGTTTTTCTCAAGTATACACACATTGAATCCTTCCCTGCTCAAAATATTACCACATAAGAGCCCTCCCAAACCTCCCCCGATTATGACAACGTCAAATCCCATAATTGACAAAGGGTTTATTAATAATAAGCATTGCTGGGATTTTTGTTGGGATAATCTATTGTATAATGCAAACCCCTGCTTTCTTTTCGTTGCTGTGCCATTTTTATGACCAGGTAACCCGCATTGATCATATTCCGCAATTCACATAGTTTCTGAGAAAGCTTTGATTCTGCATACAATTCTTCTGTTTCGTTGAAGATTATTTCCAGCCTGTCCATTGCCCTTTTCAAGCGAAGGTTTGATCTCACAATGCCGACGTAATAACTGAATATCTGCTGAACTTCTTTATAATTCTGGGTTATTAAAACAATTTCCTCGGGATGGGTGGTGCCGGTATCATCCCATTGAGGTATTCCCTCCTGAATGCTATAATCATTATAATGCTGCAATGTATGTTTTGCAGCCCTTTCGGCAAAGACCATAGCCTCAAGCAATGAATTGCTGGCAAGCCTGTTTGCCCCGTGCAGTCCTGTAAAAGCTGTTTCTCCTGCGGCATAAAGTCGTTGTATTGTTGAGCAGCCATGTTCATCAACCTGAATCCCGCCGCATAAAAAGTGAGCCGCCGGCACAACAGGGATCATATCCTTTGCAATATCAATTCCGATGGATTTACATTTGTCAAAGATATTCGGGAAATTGTTCTTCAGATCATTTGCATCAAGGTGTGTGCAATCAAGATAAACAAATTCCTCTCCGCTGATTTTCATTTCATTATCAATGGCCCTGGCAACGATATCCCTTGGTGCAAGAGAAGCCCTGCTGTCATACCGCAACATGAAATTCTCACCCTTATGATTCCTCAGAATAGCGCCATGTCCACGCATCGCCTCTGTAATGAGAAATGAAGGCCTTTCACCCGGACTGTATAACGAAGTCGGGTGAAACTGAACAAACTCCATATTATCCACGATACCCTTGGCACGGTAAACCATGGCAATACCGTCACCTGTTGCGGTTAAAGGATTTGTGGTCGTATGATACACGTTGCCGATACCGCCTGTGGCCATCATAGTAACCTTCGATAAAAAAGTATGGATAAGACCCGTTTTTAATTCCAGCACATAAGCTCCGTAACATTCAATGCCCGGAAAATACCGCTTAACCAGTCTGCCCAGATGATGCTGTGTGATAATATCAATGGCAAAGAAACCTTCAAAAATCCTTATGTTACGATGTCTTTTTACAGCTTCCGACAATGCCCGCTGTATCTCAAAACCTGTATTATCTTTGTGATGCAGAATCCTGTGTTCTGAATGTCCTCCCTCCCTGGCAAGATTGTAATGCCCGTTTGATTCCCTGTCAAACTCCGCCCCCCATTGCACCAGTTGTTCAATTTGAGCAGGAGCATCCCTGATCACCATCTCTACAATATCAGGATTGCAAAGCCCGTCTCCGGCAATCATTGTATCTTCTATATGTTTGCTGAAATTATCAGGTTTATAAGTGACGGCGGCTATTCCTCCCTGGGCATAACTCGTATTGGTATCATTCAAACCTCCTTTGGTCACAATGGCCACCTTGCCTTTATCGGCCATTTTGAGTGCATAGGTCAACCCGGCAAGACCTGATCCAATCACCAGAAAATCAAATCGTTCTTCCATAGACAACCCTATTGTAAATACTTTCAATGCTGTGTCATGGTAAAGTTAGAAAAAAACCGTAAATTACCTCTTTAACCAACCATCATACAGTTATGAAAAAACTAATCCTTTTCTTATCTGCACTTATATTATCAACATTTGTCCTCTATTCTCAGGTGCAAATAGTGAACTTCAACAAGGAAAATACTTTCCGGGGTGAGTGGATAAAGGATATCCTTGTAAATCCTGACGGAGAAATTTGGTTTGCCGATGACACCGGCAACGGAATATATATTTATAAAGACCAGCAATGGACGCATCTGAGTGCTGACCAGGGATTTCCTGAAAACGTAAAAACGCTTGCCCGGGATCTGTCAGGCAACATCTGGATCGGAACCTCAAATGGCCTTTTTCGTTATAACGGAACTGACATTACTGTATTTTCAACGACAGATGGACTCATTTCCAATGATGTCAATGATATCCTGACGGATGCCGGTAACAATGTATTTATTGCTACATCATCAGGTCTCTCAATATTGAGTCCGGCAGGAATATGGAACTCATTAACTGAGAGCGAGGGTTTGGTCAATAATTTCATAAATGAATTGCTTTTTGACACTCAATTAAATCTATGGATTGCCACAGCTGGTGGACTTAGCAAATATGACGGTAGTTTCACGAATTATACCACCACTGACGGATTAATACATAACAATGTAAAAGCTATTGCCCAGGATCAATCCGGGACTATGTGGTTTGGTACACTCAATGGAGTATCTGCATATAATGGTACGACCTGGACAAATTACGGAACTGCCAACGGCCTTTCCAATAATGATATATCAGATATCCTTGCTGACAGCAAAGGGAACATCTGGTTTGCTTCCTATACACCCAATGGAGGCATAACCAAATACGACGGCCTGAACTGGCCAACCTACACTACCGAACACGGACTTATTAACAATAATACTGAATCCCTTGCCGAAGACCTGCAAGGAAATATATGGATAGGCACAGGTGCCGGCATCAGTCAACTGGCCCCTGATTCCTGGGGTTACTACAGTATTCTGAACGGTTTGCCTGATAACACAATCTTCGACCTTATTACTGATCCGTCAGGAAACAAATGGATTGCAACCAATAATGGTTTGAGTAAATATGATGGAAGTTTTATCAATTTTTCTTCTGCCAACGGCCTGCCTGGAAATAATTGCCGTACCCTTGTTCTTGACAGTTCCGGCGATATATGGGCAGGAACCCTGAATGGTGCTGCAAAATATCAATCAGAACAATGGATGATATACAATACCGATAGCGGTCTTGTTAATAATGATGTATACGATATTATTCCGCAAGATGAATCATTGTGGTTTGTAACCTCAGGAGGTCTGAGCCTTTATGATGGAAATGATTTTGTTCATTATACCGTTTCAGATGGTCTGGCTTCAAATAACAATTACCATGGTATTCTTGACAGCGATGGCAACATCTGGGTGGGTTCAATGGACAATGGTGTCAGCATGTTTGACGGATCAGCATGGACAGTGTTTAACACAGGCAATGGTTTCCTTCATAACACGGTTTGGGACATACTGGAAGATAAGGATCATAATATCTGGTTTGCCACAGGTGGCGGTGTTGCAAAATTCGACGGAACAAACTGGCACACCGTTACCAGGGCTGATGGTTTACCTGCAACTGCTGTAATTTCATTGGAACAGGATGACAACGGCATTCTCTGGTTCGGAACCGACAGCAGTCAGATTGTACTCTATAACGGAACACTTTTCAGGTCTTATTCACTCGCTCATAAAATCCCCGATGTTAAAACCCACGTTATCCGTGAAATGAACGATACCATGTATGCAGGCGGAGATATGGGTCTTGTTACTTACAGCTATAAGACAGCCTGGACAAATTACAGTAAAAGCAGCATGCCTGGCGATACCATTGAAGCTGTTTACTTTGACAGCGCACAAAGGTTGTGGGCAGGCAGCTGGGGTAACGGCATCGGAATATACAGTGGTAATAAATGGGCGGTGATTAATCAGTCAGACGGTCTGGCAGGCAATTACATCTATGATATCACTGAAGACAGTGAAAACAATATATGGGTGATCTCTACCGAAGGAGTCAGCCGGATAACAGAAAATACAATTAATACGTTTGATAATGGCGACGGCCTTGCCGGTACCGGCTATTATTCAGCAGCTGCTGATGCCGCCGGAAATGTGTGGATCGGTTCCAATGCCGGAGTGAGTGTATACAACGGCAGCTCCTTTACAAATTACAGCACAACGGATGGCCTTCCAGGAGACCATGTAACCGCAATCTGGTGTAAAGCTGAAAATCAGGTATGGATCGGAACTGTTACCGGTAATGGAGCAGCTTTTTATAATGGCAGTACCTGGACAGTTTATGGTACTGATCAGGGCCTCGTGAATAATAATGTGTATGACATCACCGGGGATAAAAATGGCAATATATGGTTTGCTACTCTTGGAGGGATCAGTATGTTTGACGGTAAAGCCTTTACCAACTATCCATCCTCAGTATACTTTGGAAACACAGGACTGTGGGCTGTAAAGGAAGATACCATGGGAATGCTGTGGGCTTGTTCCTGGGGTGGTGGTGCTTACGTATTCAACGGCAAATCATGGAACCAACTCAATCAGGAAAAAGGAATTGCCGGCAATGATGTCAGGGATATTACCTTGCAGCAGAATGGCACCGTATGGCTGGCAACATATGGGGGTGGGCTTTCCAGGATAATACGTGCAACATGCCGGTTTGACAGTCTGACAATACAAGGTGTTTCATGTTACGATTCATCTGATGCCATTATTACAATTTATCCTGATATTGTTGAAATGACTTATTCACTGGATGGAATAATGTTTGATGCTGATAATGAATTCCACAATTTGGGTCCGGGCTTGTATTTCCCTGTTGTCACTAATGGTTTTGATACCCTATTTGCAGATCCTGTTTTACTGAGCAGCCCTCCACCTGTTTTTGTCAGCCTGGGCAATGATACTGCAATATGCCAGGGAGTAAGTGTTACACTTTCAGTACCTCCTTCTTCATCTGTCATATGGAGCAATGGCATTGAAAATGAAAGTGAGATTATCATTACTGAGTCCGGAATTTACAGTGTGATCGTTTACGACCAGGATGGCTGCGCTGGAAAAGATACTGTTGCCGTAGTTGTTAATCCGTTGCCGGAATTTAATCTGGGAGAGGATAAAACCGTGTATTCCGATGACCTGACACCGCTTACACTGGATCCCGATATAGACAATGTGACATATCAATGGAATACCGGTGAAACAACACGAACAGTTGTTATCGATGCTTCAGTAATACCTGAAGGCGTTTACACCTATACCCTGACCGTTAAAGATGAGAATGGATGCATCTTTATCGATTCATGCCTGGTAACTGTGGTAGTTGAACAAGGTCTTGATGTAAAAACGAATGATATACTGAAACTCTATCCCAATCCTTCGACAGGAAAATTATACCTTGAGATCAGTAATATCGGGAATATTAAAAGTATTGAAATTGTGAATGAGCAGGGTCAGGTTATGCATATTATTCAGCCTGAAAAACTAACATCAAAATACATCATCGATATTTCCGGTTATCCTGATGGTTTTTATTACATTCATCTGCATACCAAAAAGAAAACTGTCGTATTAAAAACTGTATTAAACAAATAGACAGGTTATAACCTTAAAGAAGAGGTTGTCTCATAAGGTATCTTTTAAGAAGCCTTATGAGACAACCTCTTTTTTTTTGAAAGGATTTTCAATTACATTTGCCCCCAAATTGCGCGAATGCGCAATTTGTTTTTAAACAGTCTATTTTTATGATACAGGAAGACATTTTCAAAAAAATCATTGCCCATTGTAAGGAATACGGTTTTATTTTTCCATCAAGTGAAATATATGACGGATTGGGTGCTGTATACGATTATGGTCAGAACGGTGCAGAACTGAAAAACAACATACGCCGTTACTGGTGGGATTCCATGGTCAGGCTTAATGAAAATATTGTTGGGATAGACTCGGCAATTTTCATGCACCCCCGGATCTGGGAAGCATCAGGACATGTTTCTGCTTTCAACGATCCGCTTATCGATAACCGGGATTCAAAAAAACGATATCGCGCTGACCAGCTTATTGAAGAACACCTTGAAAAAATTGAAGATAAAATCCAAAAAGAAGTTGAAAAAGCCCGTCAGAAATTTGGTGAAGCATTTGATGAACAAAAATTCCGGACTACACACCCGCGTGTGTTAGAGAACCAGAAGAAATATGATGATACCAAAAAACGATATATAACCGCCCTGGAAAAAGAAAACCTTAAAGACCTGCACCAGATTATTTTAGACACCGGCATTGTCTGTCCTGTTTCAGGCAGCAAAAACTGGACTGACGTGCGCAAATTCAACCTCATGTTCAGCACGCAGCTTGGTTCGGTGAGCGATGATGCCAACACCATATACCTGCGCCCTGAAACAGCCCAGGGTATATTTGTCAACTTTCTGAATGTACAAAAAACCGGAAGGATGAAAATCCCCTTCGGCATAGCCCAAGCAGGGAAAGCATTTCGCAATGAAATCGTTGCCCGCCAGTTCATCCTGCGTATGCGTGAATTCGAACAGATGGGAATGCAGTTTTTCATCAAACCCGGCACTGAAACGGAATGGTACAATTACTGGAAGGAAAAGCGCATGAGATGGCATAAAGCACTGGGCATGGGAGACCATAAATACCGTTACCACGATCACGACAAACTGGCCCATTATGCCAATGCCGCCTGCGACATTGAATTTGAATTTCCTATTGGCTTTAAGGAAGTGGAAGGCATTCATTCCCGCACCAATTTTGACCTGGGCAACCACGAAAAATTCTCAGGCAAGAAAATACAATACTTTGACCAGGACACCAATGAAAGCTACACACCTTATGTGATAGAAACTTCCATTGGCCTCGACCGCATGTTCTTCACCATTATCTCCAACAGTTATACCGAAGAGAAAGTCGACTGGGAAGGCAGCGCCAAAGAGGAACGGGTCGTGCTGAAAATTCCACCTGCCCTGGCCCCGGTGCAGCTGGCTGTCTTACCGCTTACCAGAAAAGACGGCCTGCCTGCAAAAGCCCGTGAGATCATGGACAGGATGAAATTTGATTTCAACTGCCAGTATGAAGAAAAAGACTCCATCGGAAAACGTTACCGCAGGCAGGATGCCATCGGAACCCCGTTCTGTATCACCATCGATCACCAGACATTAGAAGATGATACCGTAACCATTCGTTACCGCGATACGTTAAAACAAGACAGGGCAGCAGTCGAAAAGCTGCCGGAAATTATGGGAGATAAGGTTAGTCTGCAAAAACTGTTGAAAAGCCTTTAAAATTGCATATATATGAAATAGTTCAGGTGTTTTTTTCAATTTAATACAATTTTTTTTGTCTGTCATCAATATCTATATTTTAGTCAAAACTTAGAGCTAATCGCAAAGAAAAAGATCACTTCTGATAATATATTTATTAATTTTAAAATATCTTAATATCAACTAAAACTACACCGTTATGAAAAGCAAATTGTTTTTTTTGATACCCGTTTTGACCACGATAATGGTAATTACCGGTTTTACACAAGAAGTATCATATGATGCAAAATTTGATCTGACCATTTGCACGATAAAACGAAATGCCCCGGCAGAACTTTATATTAAAAACGGCTCAGGTAACACTTTCACCGGTAAATTGATTGTTGATAATGATGAAAGAGAAGTGTTCGGATGGTATACCGAAAAAATAAGTGAAGGAGGAATATATATTTATAATACCAGAGGAATCGTATTTTATGTGCAGCTTAATCAACCGGGATTTCAACACCAACAGCTTTTTAAAGCCCTGTACAACTATGATGAGACTCAAATTTCAGGTACTTATTTTTACTGGGGCAATGAATTTATTTTCTATGGACACAGATCTGATATGATAGACAACCCGGTTGATCCGGATCCCTTTGATCCAAACCCCGATACAGTCAGTGTTCAATTAACAATAATTATCGATAATAATATTGGTGATTTGATTAACGTAAGTCCGAATCCCGCTAATGATATTATAACAATTTCTTCTTCGGTAGTTTTGCTGAATAATATTTATTGTGAATTATACTCAGACAGCGGAATGCTGATAAAAGTAACAGATCCGTTCTCAGATATCACACAAATTGGTCTCAATGATATTCCCAATGGTACTTATATAATTAAATTCTTCAGCATTGAGGGTCAGGAACTGGGTACGGTTAAGATTATCAAACACTAAATATTTCCCTTTAAGTCACAAAGCGACTCACAACAATAATGTGAGCCGCTTTTTTTATTTTTGTACCAAATTGACAATTAAAGGCATCCCGTCCGCTTGATCCGGTCAACTCAAAAAAGGCAGAAGATTAATACAAAGGATACTATTTTTCTTTATAATAAATTACTTTCAATGATCACTCTCAGACACCTAAACATATTCCTGTTATCCTGCCTGCTGATGCTTATTTACCCAACACTGTATTCCCAGGAGAACTCTATCTTTGAAAATTATTATCTCAGCCCTTCTGTTATTAATCCTGCCACCTCCGGAGCCGAATATCATCCGACAGCCAACATTGCCGTCAAAAGGCAATGGTCGGGCTTTCCTGATACACCGACAACATTCATACTAACAGGCTGTTACCGGTTAGGCAGCTTTGATTTTTACGATTTAAAAGGCATGATCAACAAAGGTCCTTTAAGATCATCCGGTCGTGTTGGTCTGGGAGGTACAATATTCAGGGATGTTAACGGACCCATGACCACAACAGGCGTTATTATTGCCTATGCCTATCATATTCCACTTAATGATAAATCAAGTTTATCCTTGGGGCTCTCAGCTTTGGGCACATGGTATACATTCAATAATGCCCTGTTAAAACCTGATGAGCCCAATGATCCCTATTTGATGTCGGGGAATGATAATATTTTCAGACCCAACTTTAATCTTGGAGCATACTACTATCATCAAAATTTCTTTATCGGATTTTCTGCCAATAGATTATTGCCTGATATAATGGGTGTGAATGATAATATAAAGACACAACCAGGATTTTTTCTGATGGGGGGTTATAAATTTCTGCAGAATACGAATTCTATAATCATTGAACCCTCAATAATGATAAATAAACCGGCCGGAAACCAGCTTTCTGTAGATATACATACCAAGCTTTACATCAAAAGACTGCACTGGATTGCTCTTTCTTACAGCACAACACAAAGAATCAATCTGCGCTTTGGTATAAGGTTATATAAAATGCTTTATGCAGGCTATAATTATGAATATACACTGGGCGAGTTAGCCTCTTACCAGTTTGGGTCTCACGAAATCCATCTTGGTATTAATTTGGGGCTGGTGGGCATTGAAGGAACAAAAAAAATGCGATAATCATAATTATGAATTGACCGGCAAATCATAAATTGCCAATTATGAAAAAAAGATTCCTTATAAACGGTCTGCTTGCCATCTTTTCTTTCTTCGTTAGTCTGGAAGCACAAATACCAACTGACGGACTGGTTGCCTTTTATTTGTTCAATGGTAATGCCAATGATGAAAGCGGTAACGAAAACGATGCCAGTTCATACCTGATAACCCAGGCTACCGATAGATGCGGAATTTTAAACAGTGCGTTTTATTTCAATGGGATCGACAACCAAATATCCCTTCCTCCTGCAAATTTTATCGGTTTAAATGAATACACATACTCGCTTTGGTTTAAAGTAACTTCACTGCCCTCTTCCTCTGTTGACGGATGGATAATCTTTGCCTCAGGGTCTTCAACAGGAAGTCATCAGCAGATACTGGCCATTAACCCTGATGGATCTTTATCCGGAATCAGCAGCAACATCGGTAACAATCCGGTTACGACACACATCCGGACTGCACCCCTTCAAACCGACCGCTGGGTGCATGCTGTCCTGATAAGAGATAACACAAGGCTCAGAATATTCGTTAATGGCGAATTAATGACAAATGCCGGAAACGGTGATTCACTGATCAATAACCAACCTGCTAATTATGAAACTGAGCCATACTCAGTTACCATCGGTGGCAGGTCAAATTACGGCAGTTATTCTTTTTTCAATGGAATTATTGATGATATTAGTATTTATAATCGCGCCCTGAGCGAACAAGAGATCGTAAGGCTGTTTGATTCAAAATGCTCTGTCGGTCAAATAAACGGAGAAACTGAAGTATGCCAGGGTCAGCAACAGGTACCCTACTATATTCAGATTTTTAACGGGGCAAGCAATTATGACTGGAGTTATAGTGGTTCCGGGGCAGTGATAAACGCCGATGGTGCCAATATAACCATTGATTTTTCAGATACGGCTGCCAGCGGAACCCTGTCGGTAACAATAACAGGAGATGGTATGGATGAAAAATCCAAATCGGTTTTCATTACAGTTCATCCCCTGCCATCAAATGCAGGTGAGATCTCAGGAGAACCAGAAATATGTGCCGGTGAGAACGGCGTATTATACACAACACCCACTATTCCGGAAGCTGAGGTCTATATTTGGCATTATAACGGCAGTGGTGCCACAGTTTCAGGCAATCTGAACAATATTTCCATCGATTTTGATGAAAATGCAACCGGCGGAATACTAACCGTAACCGGCCGGAACAGTTGCGGAGATGGCCAAAAATCTCCGGATTTCATTATTGATGTCATAACATGCGGAGAAGAGCTGCCTGATCCGGTTATTCCCAATTCCTTTTCTCCAAACGGCGACGGGATTAATGACCTTTTTGTTATCCGGGATCTGCCGGGAAACGCTAAACTGATGATTTTTAACAGGGCAGGTAACCTGTTGTATGATACTGAAAATTACAGCAATGATTGGGATGGCAGGGACAACAAAGGAAATCCATTAACTTCCGGCACCTATTGGTATGTTCTGTCTGTTCCCGAAATCCCGCAAGCTTACAAAGGATTTGTCTATTTGAAGAATTAAGTTGTCATCTCTTTATTCTGGTAGTTATCTCAGGTGATATTTAAACCTGACCTTTATCCGTTTCGAACATGATATTTATAAATTCCAGATTCCGGGAGGCTATAAACTATGGTTTATCAAAAAATAATGCATACGGCCTTTTTCAAACGAAAATCTTTTACTTTATTTGCCGTTATGCTCCAATTCCTGTTTTTTTGAAACGGTTATGAAAATTTTAATGGTGCTTGAATCCGATTTTCCTCCGGACGACCGGGTAGAAAAGGAGGCCGTTTCACTGATTCGGCAAGGTCATACTGTTACAATAGCCTGTTATACCTTTAAAATGGAACCTTTCGAATTATGGCACAAAGGTATCAGGATTATCAAAAAGCCTATATCCAAATTCCTTTACAAGTCGAGTGTCGGAGCGCTTAAATTTCCATTCTATTTTAGTTTCTGGGCATCTTTTCTTGATCTGCTGCTGAAAGAGAATTCTTATGATATCCTGCATGTCCATGATTTACCCCTGGCAAAAGTCGGTTCGGGATTGAAAGAAAAGTATGGCCTGATACTGGTACTTGACCTGCATGAGAACTATCCCGCCTCCCTGCGAACCACTACACATACCAAGAAAATTCTTGGCAGAATACTGCACTCTGACCGTCAATGGCGAAGGTACGAACAAAAATATATTAAGAAAGCTGACCTGATAATAGCAGTTGTGGAAGAAATGAAGGAGCGCATCATTAAGCTAGGTGCCGAAAAAGAAAAGGTCATAGTGGTAGAAAATACGCCGTTGACAGATGAATTTCCGGTGACAGCTCAGTCTCCTTCTGCTGATTATATCACCTTGTTTTATGCAGGAGGAATCAATATATACAGAGGACTGCAGATTGTTGTCAAAGCTTTATCAATAATGATAAAAGAAATAAGTAACATCCGCCTGTGGATCATCGGAAAAGG
This sequence comes from Bacteroidales bacterium, assembly GCA_016934055.1. Lineage (GTDB taxonomy): Bacteria > Bacteroidota > Bacteroidia > Bacteroidales > UBA10428 > UBA5072. The sequence continues at coordinate 111,241 of JAFGTR010000136.1, forward strand.
AAGCTATGAATCTAAACTTCGTGCTTTGATCCATCAACTGAATCTGGACAAACATGTGACTTTTTTCGGATGGAAAAACCTTGGTGACATTACCAGTCTGCTTTCCCGGTCTGATATAGCGCTTATCCCTCATCTTAAATCAGAACAAACCGACTGTTCTTCTCCGAACAAGATATTTCAATATGCATATGCCAACAAACCCACTGTCTGTTCCAACTGCAATTCGCTTGAAAGACTGATACGGGAATGGAATAACGGGGTTATTTACAAGCATGATTCTCCGGAAGACCTGAGTGAAAAATTATTAAATCTTATAAAATCTGGAGACTACAAGCTTCTTGGAAAGAACGGAAAAGAAAATATTATTAACCGTTATAATTGGAACATTTCCGTACTTCCTTTGCTTCAGGCCTATAAAAATCTGGCATCAGGCAACGAAAATAATTCTGTAAATAAGAACAAATAACCATTAAAACCCCTGATCATGAAAATTATCACGGTTGTCGGAGCCAGACCCCAGTTCATTAAAGCCTCTGCCCTTTCAAGGGAAATAAGAAAACATGCCGGAATTGATGAGGTGATTGTGCATACCGGACAACACTATGACATAAATATGTCAGAGGTTTTCTTCAGGGAACTTGATATCCCTGCTCCTCATTATAACCTTGAAGTAGGCTCTGAAAGCCACGGAAAGCAGACAGGCCTGATGATGGAACGTATCGAAAAAGTATTGCTGAAAGAAAAGCCCGCCTGGGTGATTGTGCTGGGAGACACCAATTCCACCATTGCCGGAGCCCTTGCGGCCACAAAGCTAAACATCAAAGTGGCCCATGTGGAAGCAGGATTGCGCAGCTACAACCGGGCCATGCCGGAAGAAATCAACAGGATTGCCACTGATCATATTGCGGACCTCCTTTTTGTCCCCACCCGGAATGCCATGAATATACTCGCGCAGGAAGGTCTGAAAAAAAGATCTGTTCTCACCGGTGATATCATGTATGATACCCTTAAATATTATGAAAACCTGCTGAACAAGGACTCCGGCAATGCCTTTTATAAAGCAGAGAAACCTTATTACCTGGCGACTATACACCGCCAGGAAAACACAGATAATCCCGTACGCCTTAAAAATATTTTTAAAGCTTTTTCCCTGATAACGGGGAACATCGTTTTACCCCTGCATCCCCGCACGAAAAAATACCTGAAAACATTGCCGGTATCCAATAATGTAAACATCATCGAACCCACCGGATACCTTAATTTGCTTCACCTGTTGAAAAATTGCGAAAAAGTGCTTACAGATTCCGGCGGCCTGCAAAAAGAAGCCTTCTTTCTTAAAAAACCCTGCATAACCCTGAGGGAGGAAACCGAATGGATTGAAACCCTCGAAGACGGATGGAATCACGTGGTCGGTGATAACATCACGTTGATACTGGAAAAAATTCGTTTGAAAGTGCCGGAAAAGCAAGAGCAGTTTTTTGGTGACGGCCATGCTGCTACCGCCATCGTTGAAGGCCTGCTGAAGTACAGCACCTGATCCTAAACCTGTTCTTCCATCAGGTTGCTGACCTTCTTCCACAAATGTATGGCTTCATAACGCCGGGAAAACTTCAGGTAGTTTTTATTATCATGGGTCAGATCAACGTTCCTGCTGGATTTCCATTGTACGATTAGACCTGCCAGGTAGTTGTATAAACCATCTTCATCATCGCGCTGAAAATTTTTACCTGCATCACAAAGCCTGAGCAGGGATTCATTTTCACTATCCTTTCCCGAAATGGAAATAACAGGCTTTCTTACAGCCAGATATTCATATATTTTCCCCGGCACGATCATTTTCTCATCTTTCACATTCGGATTTATCAACAGCAAAACGCTGGATTCATTCAGATATCCGGGTATTCTGCTATGCACTATGTAACCTGTTTCCTCCCAGTGATTTTCGAGATTATGTTGTTCAATCAGCATTTTGATGCGTGGTGAAAAAAGGCCGATAAACCTTATTTTGACGGGCACATCCGGAAAGTCCCGCACCATTTTTCCCAGCACTTTAAAAAAAACATCAGGTTCATAATTCTCCGGCATCATACCACTATAGGTAATAATAAAGGCTGACTGCTTCAAAGGTAACTGAACGGGCTGGAACAGTGTTTCATCATATCCCATGGCATGGACCAATATTTTTTGCTGATCTTTGCTGTTCAACCGCTCTATATAAAGATTCCGTGCATACTGGCAATGTGCAAGAACCAAATCGGCCTGTTTCAAAACCTTCTTTTCATAACAGGTGTCGATCCATCTTGCCGGCGGTAAACGATAAAAATCCTTCAGGTAAAAGATGGTTGACCAGTAATCATGAAAATCGGCAATCCATTTGATGTTCTGTTTTTTTTTGAGTTTTAGCCCGATGAGGTGAGTAGAGTGTGGTGGACCAGCGGTAATGACAGCCTGGATAGCATGACGGGAAATAATCTCCACTGCTTTTTTATAGGCGTATTTATTCCATCCCCTGCGCGGATCGGGGATAAAAAAGTTACCCCTGATAAAGCGGGCAATCTTCTGTTTCAGGGAAGGATGCCGTTCATCCACAAAAGCATTGGCAGGAATACTTCCTACATATTGCTTATACACTGAAAAAATACTCCAGGTATCTGTTCTGATGACCCTGATATTTTCCGGAACCTGTTCTTCAAGTGATGTATCGATCACCTGATAGGTGGCTTTGGCTGCATCAACCGTTAATACAAAGCAGGATACACCGGAAGCAGACCAGTTTTTCAGGATATCCACCCAACGCTGAACGGCAGGTCCGCCAGCCGGTGGCCAATAGTAATTGATTACCAGAACCGATGGTTGTAACGAATCATCCATAGATAGCTTTGTTCACAAAATATGTTCAGATTCAAATATACAGCTAAATTGGCATTTGGTTTCTTAATCAGCGGGAATTATGCATGGAAATTATTAATCCCTGAATCCTTCCAAATGCTTAATCATGCATCAAGAATCACAAGGAAAAACAAAGACAGATTTGTCCTTCTTTCATTATTTTTTAATAATTTGCTGCCATTTATAATTAACACACAAGCTAACATAATCCAAGCATTATGGACTTCATATACAAGATTGCAAAAGCCATAGTTGGTATGTTACCGGCACCCTTGCGTAATCCTTTAAGAAGATACAGAAGAAAGGCGATGATCGCTAAATGGGAGAGATCAGGGAAACCCATTCCTCCCCCTCACCAGGTAAAACAATCTGTTATTGAATATTATAGAAAGCGTTCGGGTTATGATATCCTCATTGAAACCGGAACTTACCGGGGGGATATGGTCTATGCCCAAAGAAACAATTTTAAAAGGATTTTTTCCATTGAACTGGGTGAAGATCTGTGGAAAAAAGCCGTCAAACGTTTTGCGCGTTACCGGCATATCTGTATCATGCAAGGCGACAGCAGTAAGGTATTGGATAACATCACAAAAGACCTTCAGGAACCTGCCATCTTCTGGTTAGATGGTCATTATTCTGCGGGCATAACAGCCAGAGGGGATAAAGATTGTCCGATCTACGGAGAAATAAATGCCATTTTCAGGTATAAAAAGCTTGATCATATATTGCTGGTTGATGATGCATGCTATTTCAACGGTACCGGCGATTACCCGACCCTTGATGAGCTTACGGCCTATATCAGAAGCAAGGATAAAAGGTATAGAGTCAGTGTGGATGACGATATCATACGCTGCACGGTGGATTGAGCCATAGCCTATAAATGAATCCATTCAGGCGGTAACAGGTCCCTGGTATTATAGGCTTCATTATTCAACCATTTTTGGGGAACGATCACAATTTTTCCGGGGTGCTGATTTAGCCATGCTCCCCACCAGCTGAATGAACTGTTAGACAGAATGGCATGCCTGCAATGGCTCATAAGCCTTAAATCCTCCTCCGGGTGGTCGGCATTGTTAAGCTCCACGTATATCAGGGGTTCTGATGAGACAAGATGGCGTTTCACCCACCGGACATCATCAGAAAACACAAAAAAAACAGGTTTTTCAGTATTTTTCCTGATCTGCTGTATGGCATCTGAAAAATATTGCATATCAAATACCTCAAAAAGCTTTCGGTTATCGGGATCGCTGAAATAATCCCCTCTTCTCACATGGATCGCAACAGACTCGCTTTCCGTTATCCGTGAGAGCATTCCCCTGATTTGCCCGACAGCCGGCTTCCTCAATTGCAATTCAACAAGAAGCCGGAGTCTGATATCGCTGAAATATTTCCATGACTGGAAATAACCGATCATATAAAGATTATCACGGGATCTTGCAATTTCCATATCAAAATGATAAAACCGCTGAACCAGCAAATTTCCTTTAATCAAAGGCTTTGAGTAAGAAAACGGCTGGTTATAGTTTTTCTGAAGCTTTAAAACATGATGTTCCAGCCACAGCACGATTCTACCTGCATTTTTGTAACCGATTAAAGGTCGTAACAATAGCATGATAATACCTTCCAGCGGATAAAGCCTGATCAGGTCAGACAAGGTGGCATATTGAATGTCGATGTTAAAACAATCAAGTCTGAAATCTCTTTGCCTGTCCGATACAAAGCCAATCCTGTCTATTTTTAAAACGGTTTGATGCTTGTCAGCCAGGCTTCTGGCCGTTGCATACTGAAAAAGCTGGTTGCCAAGTCCACTGGTAATCCTGACGATGATCATAACCAGTTTCTTTTTTTACGCAAAACAAAGATACCGCAACCGTAATGACACGAAAAACTGTCTTCAAATCCGGGATCATTTAACATCACGGACGGGAAAAACCTTAACTCATCGTTAACATAGGCAAAGGATTCCAACTTATAAAAAGGAGTTAACAGATTGAGGAGATAACGGGTCGAAAAAACCCTGTGGGCATTAAATTCTATCCTCTGTTCACCTATGGGAACCGAGAAATAAAAGATACCTTCCGTTTGAAGTGCCTGGGTTATGTTCTTAAGTCCTTTCAGATAGGCTTCAGGATCGAGTTTATCTCCATAACGGCCCAATCCCAGATGCTCGACCACATGCAGAGAAGAAATGGAGTCACAATAATCCGTAAAACCGAAATTTTCATCACACAGATCAGCCTGCACAAAATGCACATTGGGAATATCATCCCTTACCGAACGGATATCATATACTTCTATCCTGCGATAGGTTGCAACATGACCGACAAAACCATCGATCCGTGATCCGACATCCACATGCTTTTGCGGGTTATTTTTCAGTATCAGCTGTGCAACCCATAAATCCTGGAAGAAATAATTCCAGGCAATGGTATTGTGTGCGTATTTTTCATCGATTACGGGGTATAATTTACAGATGGCAAAATGGCCCTCGTTTTTCCTGCGTAAAAGCTTTTTCATCCTCCTCAAATCCCTTACAAAAGAAGGGAATGCATAGAGCGTCAGAACTGTTTTCCTGAAGTCAAATCCGAAAAACGCCCACCATCGTAATATTTTGTTTATCATCTTGCTCATGGTAATGAATGTGAACTAATACAGTATGAAAAACAGCACATAAAAAATCGCTGCAACCGCGGATACTATGCTGAAATATCGTGAAAAGGCAAGACCCAGATAATGATTGATAACAACAACCGCCAGGATGGTGGTCAGGTAGGAACAGGCCGAAAAGATCACAATGGTTGCAAAAATATCCGAATGAAACAGGTAAAAGGGAATAAGGATACTTAGAAATTTTATAATGAAAGTTACCAGATTCATCACCAGGGCAATGTTCTGCTTATCGATGATCTTTAAGACATGCGTATAGGGAGATCCGGTTAATGACACATAGACAAAGGGAGCAAAGATGAAAATATAGCGGTATATGATCTCCCATTCCCTCCCCAGTATGACGGGAATATACCATTTCGAAGTTACCACCATGATGATAAAAGGTACGGTGATAATCAGGGCCATCTTATGGATGGCCTGATTGATCAGGTTGTTAAAATTACTTCTGTCGAAATTATAGATATAGGATTGCTTCTGATAAAATGCCTGGGAAAAAGCATTGGTAAAAAAACTAAAAGGAGTGATCATAATTTTTTCGGTCATGGAGTAAAAACCCACTACAACGTCGCCGAATAATTTGCTCAGCAGTACGATGATTCCCTTTGTTGAGAAATTAAAAAAGATCGTATTGGGAGTATCATAAAGAGGAAATTTCTTAAATCGTAATCCTGCCTTTTTCATATCGACAGCAGAAGCCATGGATAATTCCTTGCGGTTACTGAATATGCTTTTGATGAACAGGATGATTGCTGAAACAAACTGTCCGATGATATTCCCGAAAATCAGTCCTGCCTGTCCGAATTTGGCCAGTCCCATCAGGATGTTGGTAAGGGATATGGTGCCACGCTGACTGATAATACTCGCTGTCATCACTTTATATTGCTTTTTGCGATTTAACCATACATTGAAAATCTGGTACATCGAACTCAGAAAGATTGTCAGGGGAATATAAAAAAGCCATTTAACGATATCTTTATTGTGAACATAATGGTTGATGACCGGCCTGAACAGAAATATTCCGGCGAATGCGACCACACTGATCAGGGTTGCCAAAAAAACAGACAAGGTCAGCAGGTTAACGGCTTCTTTCTCTTCCTTGGGTAACATAATGGCGAGGTCATAACGCAGGGAAGCCACGGTGCTGATGATGGTCGAAAGACTGAGATAAACGGCAAAAACTCCAAAATCAGCCGGGGTGTATAGTCGTGCAAGGATGGGAATAATAGCGATCTGGATGATCTGGGCAATGGTATTCCCCGTCATTAATGTCAGAATGTTCCTGGTAAATTCAGTTTTCGGTATCAGGTTACGAAACATCTGTTAAGCTTGAAAAGATTTCAAAGGTATAAAAAAACTGCCTCTCTCTCCTTCAGGCTGGAAATTAACCCGTGACAGGTGGATTTGAATTCACTGCACGGCCTTCTTCCGGCCTGTGATGACAAAATGGTAAGCCAAAGCTGCCTTCATCCTTCCGATGAATTTGATCCTTGAGACCCTGGTCCTGAAAAGCGGAAATTTTATATTCCAGTGGATTTCAAACCATTTTATTTTTCGCCTGTAATAGGGATACAGGAATAAGCCCAATCGAAAACCGTCGGTATGGAGGATTTCAAATTGATGGCCACGCAGGATTTTCAGGTATTGGCAGGTAGAATAAAAAGTTGCCTGCCGAAGGTTTTCGAATGAACCGGTTTTCAACCGTAAATTCAGCCTTCTCCATAAAGTATGCAGGGAATAGCGGGTATGACCGCTGAAAATCAATATCCCCCCGGGTTTCAATACCCTGCTGAATTCAGCAATCCCTTCTTCCGGCCTGGGCAAATGGTAGATCACTGAATTGCTGTAAACCACATCAAAGGAATGGTCGTCGAAGGGCAAGGCTTCGATCGATGCTTTCCGGTAACTTACTTCCTTCCATGGGATAGAATCAAACAGGTCAACGGCTACCAGGTTCCGGTAACCCTTCCCGGCCAGGTAAGCGGCATATTTTCCGTTTCCGCACCCGGCATCCAGGATCTGTGCTTTCTTATCGCCCGGTAAAAACGCCTCAAGGAAGGGAATGTTATAATCACATCGCTCGATTTCCCTGTTTTTATCAAATAAGGCAGCTTGATAAAAGCTTTCTGAATTTTTCATCAAAGATCTGTTTTGAATAATTCTTTCTATAATATTCCCTGCAGTGTTCAGACATCGCCTTTCTTTTTCCCCTATCCTGAATAAGTTCCTGTATCGTCTCCTGATCGTTGTGGTAACAGCCGCATCCCGCCTCTATTTTTTCAGCCGTAGGTTTCCGCTCATTGCCGACAATGGGGATTCCCATCGCCAGGTAGTCAATATCCTTGTTCAATTCCTGGGTCTTGTTGCTCAGGTTTACGGCCTGGGTAAGGGAAAGGCCGAGTAAAAAATACTGCTCCATGTATTCGCCGATCATGGCTTTCAGGCGGGAAGTGGGGATCCGGTCAGCATGGATCACATTTTTATGGCGGCCGATGGCATTCCGTACCTCCGGTTCACTGACCGTTCCGATCACAATCAGCGGGAGATTATAATACCCTGCAATTTCAAGCATCTGAAACGCTCCTTTCATCTTTTCAAAGGACCCTACGTAGAGGAATGCCGCTTTTTCACGATCCTGATTGGTGATATCTTCGAGGGGAGAAGCGTAATAGATCAATTCTGCCTGATCGTTAAAATATTCCAGCAACGCTTTTGAGTTGACGATGGTTACACGGGCATATTTCCGGGCATACCGCTTCTCACAATTTTCAAAGAATCTCAGGACGAAAGTTATGTTTTTCAGGATCGGATACCGGCGGCATAAATAATAATAATACAGATGAACATTGTTATCCAGGGTTTCATAAACCACCGGGATGCCTTTTCGAAAAGCATGCTTTGAAAACGGCAGATAGGTTAATCCCTGAACAATCACCAGGCCGGCCTGATCAAGGGTGTGCCTGATCCTCGCCGCACCTGCCGGATCAAAATATCCCCAGGTGACCTTGATCAGCAGGTTTTGAAAAAAGGTCCTCTTCAGGTAGGGGTTGTGGATCGCAACCTCCAGTCCCATCGATTCAAGCAGGTTAACAATCATCTCGGTCCTCGGATGCATCGGATCGAGCGGATAATTTGTGACAATACTAACGCTTTTCTTCATTTTTTACGATCCATAGGAAATTTGAATTGAAATTCTTCCAGATCCGCAGCAACGGGTCATAAATCCGGTACCGCAGCCTGGGAACATATTCTTTCAGCCAGAAAAATTCTACAGGCACTAAATTTGCCCTGCTGAAAACCTCGAGCATGGTTTTGGGACAAAACCAGCAGGTATGTTCCAGGTTCATGGAGTACGTGGTGGTGGTAAAAATCTCGATACAGGTTCTCAACCGCGTGGCGTTGGGGGTGGTGATCAGAATAAGCCCGTCCTTTGAGGCAAACTGGCTGTAATACCTTACAAAATCAACCGGGTTGTCAACATGTTCAATGACATCCGACATCAATACGATGTCATACTCTGTTTGTTGTTTTTCAAGTTCACTGACATGGAGAATATTATATCCCTGCTCTTTCAAGTGCTCTATCCCCTGCCTGTCGATATCAACGCCAATGATATTGCGGGCCACATTTTTTATCCTGCGATGCAGCCAGTCGTCGGTCTGATATGACCAGTCCTGGCCCACACATCCCACATCCAGCACGGTCTTGTCCCTGCAGTATTGAAGGATTATAGCATCTTTCCGCTGCAGGGAAGATCTTTTCACTCGTTTAAACCATTGTTTTTTCTCAGCGACTGTTAACATGATCTGCAGTATTTAGGGCAATAAAGATACTATCTCCCGTCCGGTCAGGCTCACCACATCATTCTCTTTAAACCTGGATAACAACCGGCTATAAAACTGTGTTATTCCCGGGTATTTTCTTTCTTCAAAATAAGAATTATGCCAGAGCAAAGTGAAAACTCCATGAAATTTCCTGGTTTCGTTTATCAAATCCTCAACGCATTGCATGGCCCTTATAAAATCAAGCTTACGGTAATCAAACAACGTGCAATCCATCAGTGTTAAAGGAATCTCCCACAAATCCACCATCATATCATTACCGAAATCATACAGCTTAAAAGGATGACAGAATGAATTCCTGAATCCTTCATGATGGGCAAAGCCCAGGGTTGAATCATACCGGTAATCCAGTTCCTTCAGCAGGCTCATCGAAGCAGGCACATGAAAAAGCAAGGTGTGGTTACGGTTCCCGATAACCGTGTTTTTGACAACAGCCTGCAATTTCTTTTTTATGCTAAGGGCTTCTTTCCGTGAAGATACCGATTCAAGGGTGCCGTGCACCCCGATTTCGCATCCGTCTGCTTCCAGGGAGGCGATCAACGCCTGTATGTTTTCTGAGGTGATCTGATAATTGCGCTGATCAGGCAGCCGGTCAAGAAAAAAATACACCGACCTGAAGCCGTTTTCCTTTTCCGTTTCTCTCAGGAATGGGAAGCTCCAGTGCGGATCTGTACACTTAAAGAAACCGGTCAGCGAATCGATGAAAGAGGCCAATCGGTAAACATAGGACGTATCGTTGCCGGTAAGCCCCAATAAAGCCTTTCCGCAATAAATGAAATTATTGATATTATACAATTTTACCCGGTCGACATCGTGCGTAAGCATCAGTCCGAATGACCTGAAAAGATCCCGTTTCTCAAGCCGGCGGTTTTGTGCTGCAAAAAAGGCCTGCAATCCCTTATAAAGGGTATCAAAATAATAATTGACCATGGGTATTTTAGTAATGCCCAGCTTGTGCTGTACCGAATGAAAGTAATCATACCGGCCCAGGCGGTCTTTGAAAACGCTTTTGTATTCCTGGTAAGCCGATAAAAGATAAAAAGATGACTTCAGGTAATCGTGGTAAAAAACCAGGTTGTCTCCTTTCATCTCATATTCTGCTGCAAAAGCAGGATCCGGGAACAATACATCCAGGCCGTTGACCTTTCTTACCTGCTCAAGTTTAAATTCCTCCTCACGCAGTAAAAAAATTACACGGCCGGAGTATGCGGCAATCTCACGGACTTCTTTGCAGAATAAAAATTTCTCCCTCACTTCGGCATCCAGTTCAACCGTCAGTCCGAAATGGAACAATACATATTCAATCTGATTCCGGCTCAGAAATCCTTTCATTATTACAATCCATAAAGAGATGAATGATCATACCCGGAATAAAAGGCTATAACAGTAAGCACTATCATGTTGTTAAAATGCTTTCAGATTTGGCTAAGATAAGAATATTTTCAGTTGATTAACTGACTGACGATCCAATCTGAATGCAATCGAAAAATTTCATACCTTGCAGCATTTAATTTGTTTTGATCATTGTACTGTTTATTCAAACTCTATTAAACCATACGAAAATGAACTGGAATGAACTGTTGAAAAAAGCATCTGTCCATATAACCGCTTTATCGATATTCTTCATCCTCGCCTCCGTTTACATGTATCCTGTGTTTTCAGGAAAGCAGATTCAGCAACACGATGTCGTCAGTTTCAAGGGAATGGCAAAGGAAATTGTCGACCACCGGGAAAAATATCACGAAGAACCCTTGTGGACCAACACCCCTTTCAGCGGAATGCCGGCCTACCAAATCTCGGTCTATTTCAAATACAATGTTTTAAGGCCTGTCCAGAAGGTTTTCTCCCTGTTCGGCTTTGTTCCGGTTTGTTATATCTTCCTGTGCCTGGCCGGGACCTATATTGCTTTACTGATCCTTGGCATGAATCCCTGGCTGAGCATTGCGGGAGCCATAGCCTATACCTTTTCAACATACTTTTTCACCCTGCTCGAGGCAGGGCATGTATCCAAGGCCATGGCCCTTGGTTACCTGCCCCCGATTATTGCCGGAGTATATACGGCATTTCGGGGTAAGCTATTATTGGGCAGTTTAATTACAGGCATCTTTCTTGGCCTGCAATTGCTGATCAATCACTTCCAGATCACCTATTACACTTTGCTCATCGTGGTGTTTTTCGGGATTTTTGAGTTCATCAGCGCTGTTCGTGAAAAACGGATCATTGAGTTTGTTAAACCTCTTCCGGCTCTGTTGGGTGTGGTCATACTGGCCATCGGCGTCAACTTCGGCAACTTCATGACCACATACGAATACAGCAAGTACAGTACCCGGGGAGGATCAGAACTCAGGCAGGATAAAGGTCTTGACCAGGAGTATACAACCGGATGGAGTTACGGTGTTACCGAATCCCTTACCCTGCTCATACCCAATTTCAAAGGTGGGGCTTCTACGGGTATGTTTGGCGAAAACTCAAACAGTTATGAGCTGATGAAACAAAACCAGGGAGCAGCTAAAGCACGAAAGGCCATTGCAACTTTCCCGTCTTACTGGGGCGCGCAGCCCAGTACTTCTGGCCCTTTTTATGTGGGCGCAGCGGTATTCTTTCTTTTTATTCTTGGATTGTTTATTGTTAAAGGAAAAATAAAATGGTGGCTTCTCACGCTAACTGTTCTTTCTGTTGTTGTTTCATGGGGTCATAACTTCCAGTGGTTTAACAACATCATGTATCAATATTTCCCCGGGTTTAATAAGTTCAGAGATGTTAAAATGATACTGGTCATTGCCGACTTTACCGTTCCTTTTCTTGGTATATTGGCCGTTCATGAAATCCTTACCGGGCAGCACAATCGCAAAGACATTATGCGTGCTTTAAAATACAGCACCATCGGATTGACTGTATTTCTTCTTTTCATTATGCTTATTGCCGGCTCTTTCAATTATGCATCGGTTTATGATGAACAGTATCGCTCCCAGGGAGCCGATATACTGGTTGACGCGTTCCATAAAGACCGTCTTGCCCTGTTGAGAGCCGATGCTTTCCGCTCCCTCGTTTTTATAATTATTACAGCTGCCATTATCTTTTTCGCCTGCATAAAGAAGCTAAAAACAAACCACGCCATTCTCTTGCTCGGAGGCATCATTTTGATCGACATGTGGGCTGTTAATAAACGTTATTTGAATGCCGATGATTTCGTACCCAAAAGGCAATATGAAAAGCCCTTTACAGCATCATCAGCAGACATGATCATATTACAGGATAAAGACTTGAGTTACAGGGTTCTGAACCTCACCGTCAGCCCTTTTAATGATGCCAGCACTTCCTATTTCCACAAATCCATCGGCGGATACCATGGTGCAAAAATGGCGCGTTACCAGGACCTGATTGAAAAGCAAATCTATCCCAATATTCAGAATATCATCGGTGTTTTTAATGCTAATCCTACTCCTCAGGCACTTGATAGTGTATTGGCCCAACAGTCTGTGCTTAACATGTTGAATACGCGTTATATCATCTACAATCCTGATGCCCCGCCTTTGGTTAACAACAATGAACTCGGGAATGCCTGGTTTGTTAATGAATTCCTTATTGTTAACGGGGCCACGGAAGAGATAAATGCCTTGTCAGATATCGATCCTGCAAGAGAAGCTGTCATTGACAAAAGCTTCGAAGACAAGTTAAAGGGCTTGACAGAAACCAATGATTCAACCGGACAAATTATACTGACAGACTATCGGGCCAATTATCTCAAATATACGGCCGTATGTTCTGCTGAAAGACTTGCTGTATTTTCCGAGATTTTCTATGATAAGGGATGGCAGGCCTATATAGATGGTGATCCGGCTGATCACATCAGGGCAAACTACGTGTTAAGAGCAATGAAAATTCCGGCCGGAGAGCATACCGTTGAATTTAAATTCTATCCCCGGAGCTATTTCGTCAGTGAAAAAATAGCTCTTGTCAGTTCAATTCTTTTTTTACTGCTGTTTGCCGGAGCACTATGGACAGAATGGAGGAAAAAAAAAAGTACAAAGGTTTGAATGTTTGATGGCCTGCCTGCCGTCCAGGCAGGCCATCAAATATTCAAACCCTAATACCTTTCCAACCAGCGGTATCGCCTGGCCGTATCACCAAATTTGGCAGATATGGTTATTTCATGTGATCCGTGTGTATACCTTGATATGCCATTAAAGCCATAGTCAAAGGAATAACCGAAATAGTAGTTTTTATAACGTAGTCCTCCCAGTACAATTAAATCACTGGTTGTCCTGGCTGAGATGCCAAACCAGTACTTTCGCTGATAATAGGCCTTCAGAGTAAGATCACCCTGAAATTGCAACCGTTCATTCAGGTTTATAATGGTTGAAGGCTCTATTTCCCATTTCGGCTGTGAGGGAAACTGAAAAAGATAATCGGCGAGGATAAAATAATGTCTTCTCAGTCGCAGGTCATCGGTGGTCTGAAATTCTGCATAATGGCCTATCTTAAGATTCGACTGGAAGAGTTGAGATATGGAAAGACCAATATGCCAATTCTTCTTCATGTAATTTATACCAAAACCTGCGTCCGGCACCAAAGTCGATTTGCCAATCACGCCGTTTAAGGGATCAATTTCCGGATTTTTAAGCTGAGCATCTTCTTTACTGATGCGGTATTGAAAAATACTGCCTGTTAATCCAAATGAAAGTTGCGAGTTATAGATAAAAATATGATAGGCATAGGTAAACTGCGCTCCGGTACGATGAATGGCCCCGTTCTGATCATCATAAAGTATGGCACCCAGTCCAACCCTGCCGCTGGTTTTTTTCCGTAAAACCTTCTGACCACTGCGGCCGTTATGGATATTGTATGGCTTTTTCAGGATTCTTGTCTGAGTGCGTACCAGGGCCGTTTGCGGAGTGTTATCAGAAAAACCCACCCATTGTTTACGGGCAGTCACATTCACGATGGTCCGGCCATCATATCCGGCCATGGCCGGATTAACCAGATATTCATTAAAATAATACTGGCTGAAACGGGGAAGTTGCTGGGCATCGATCCGTGAAGAAATAAATAAAACTGAGGATATAAGGGATATGGTAAGTAATTGTTTCATTACTGACAGGGCCTGGTTATTATCGGATATAGTATTGCTTAATCGGGTTGTTTTACTGTTAATTACGGTATAATGATTTTATTTTGTATGGCAGATTATTTATTGTAACTGATTCATAGTCTTCAACATTTACAGTTTACTCCTATATTACGTAACTATCCTGCAAAATGTTTTACAGAAGTGACAAAAAGCGGGGAAAATAGGCATATATGTGTTTCTTTAAGTTATTAGCAGAAATTTTTAATAAAATGTCCGGATAAAATGATAAAAGATATAAGAGCAAAGAACAAAGACTAATGTTGTGTTAACTTTAATATGTTCATCGTCATGCTGAATTTATTTCAGCATCTCCTGAGATTCCGAAATAAATTCGGAATGACTAACCGCCA